>JAYTOZ010000330.1:0-3927 GCA_043747515.1 Frankiales bacterium
GGTGTTTCAGAACTGGCTGCTGCCGACCCGCGTGCTGGACCGCCTCGAGGGGCGTTGATTCGAGGTTCTCACGCCACGGCAGGTGCCGTGCAACGACGCAGGCATCAGCCTCGGGCAAGCTGCGGTGGCCACCGCGCGCCGGGCGGCCACTGCGTGAGCTTGTCGGGCCGGGTGCGGCGTAGCCATAGACAGCGGCGGTCAGCACGATGACATTGCCGACCGTGCCGGCCTTGGCGTCACTCCACGACGTGATGATCACCAACCGTCTGAGACCACTGGAGCGACCGCGGCGACCGCCCACCACCAGGGTGCGGTCGGGAAGTGCCGCCTCAACCTCGGTCGTCGTGGCACCCCAGGTCAGGTGTCGCCGCCGGTAGAGCGGTGAGGCAGCAAAGACCGGGAGATCGCAGAGCACCTTGCAAAGCAGCAGGCCAAGCTCTTGCTGTGCAGGCCTCGTGTTCCGTTCATTCGGTGAGCTCCCTTGGCGTCGCCGGCGTCGGAAGAGCTCATCAGGCCCGGTTGAACATCTGGCTGGACGAACTCAGTTGCGTTGCTGCGACGGACAAGCCAGCTGCCCAACCTGGCGCCCTCCCCCCGGGAGGTGGGGTGATGAGGTCGGTGTCGTGACCGCTTCGGACGAGCAACCAGGCGATGAGGGAATTGGAGTTCCACATGTCACCCGTCTCGAGCTCGTCGCGGCCCCACGTGCCCGTCGGGAAAGCGGGAACCAGGGCGAGCACCCGCTGCGCGCTGGCAGCATCGAGACTGAGGATTTGCGGGCTTGCGACGGCTGCGGCGATGTCGGGGATGCTGCCGTTGCGCCACCGTCGTACCTCATAGCGAAAGAATCTCGAGTGGCCGAGCCAACGGAGTCCGACGGGACCCTCGCTCACGACCCCACGATCGAGCTTTGTGTTGCCCCAAACGGGCGTCATCTCGATGACGAAGCGGTCTGGCCCGAGGTGCACCTCCAGGGCCGAGTGGTAGAGCTCGCACGCCTCACGACCGTCGTGGCGCGCGGCGAGCGCCTCGAACGCCCGACCGTTGACGCGGACGCACCGGGACGCGTCCCCGGCCCCGAGCGGCAACCAGAACAGGTCCACCCGGGCACCCGGCGAGCGTTGCGGCATACGACCAGCCAAGCGCGACAGCCAGCTTCGCACCAGGGACGAAGGTCACCGGTGTGACGGGGCTGACGGCTGTCCTGCCTGCCGAGGGCAGGCCCGCAGCACCGTGAGGCGACCGGTCAACTGAAAGTGCCGGCTGCTCACCGGGCAGAAACCGGCGGACCGCAGCCAGGTCAACTGGGGCCGTTCCGTGGGTTGATCGATGTCGAGCACGAACAGCAGCACCTGCCCGGGTGGGACCGCGCGGCCGCGCAGGGCAGCCAGTTCGGCTGCCCTGCCGTCGAAGGGGACGAAGATGGTCATCGAACTTGGGCCGGGTCTGACGCGCTCCGCGCGGACCTGTGTCGAGAAGAGCCAGCCAGGACGGACGAGCGGCCCCGCGACCACTATGACGTCGCCGGGCCGGACGAGTCGGCCGGCCACGTCGGTGGCGGCGCCGAGCTGGTCGATCGACCGCAGGTCGCGTTGGTGGTGGACGAGCCGCACCGTCGCCGAAGCCGCCGACAGCAAAGCCAGGGAGGTGATCGCGACGAGCGCCAACGCCGGCGGCGCGAGCGCTCGGTGACGGCGCGCCAGGACGACCAGCTCGCGAACTCCGACCGCCGGCACGAGGGTGAGCAGCGGGACGAGGAACAGGTTGGTGCGGTTGGCGCCAAAAGGCCAGTAACGGTCGGCGCTCGCGGCGAGCTCCGAGATCTGCGCCCCCAGCAGCGCGATGAGGACGACCCGGCCGTCGGTCCGGCGCAGCAGGACGCGGGCGCCGACGAAGGACGCGACGGCGACGGCGGGGGCAAGGACCCAGACGGCGACGGCGGTGCCGTCGGTGATGCCGTGCACCAGGTTGGGGTCGGTGCGGTCCACACCCGGCGGCGTCGAACCGGCCAGGGCGAGCAATTGGTTGCCGACGAAACGCAAGCCGCCGGTGAACCCACGCCCGGCCAGGAACTGGCCGTTCCAATAGTCGCCCCGGCGTTGGACCGACTGGCGAGCCACGAAGAACACCGTGTGCGTTGCCGTCAGGAGCACCGCCGGGGTCGCCACCAGTGCGGCGCGCAGCCGGGCCCGCCGGCCACCACCGACCATCAGGACGTCGGCCAGTGCAAGGGGGCCGATCAAGAACGCGAGCGGGATCGTGAAGACGGTGAGGGCTCCGGCAAGGGTCCGGGGACCCAGCCGGTCCGCGGTCCTGCCAGTACCTGCCGGGTGCGTGAGCCACAGGGTGACGACGGCGATCGCGCAGATCGCCTCGACGGTGTACGGCTTGAGTTGCGAGCCGAGGTCGATGACGGTGCCGGAGACCCCGAGCAGTGCCCCCGCCACGAACGCCGTCAGCGGACCGGTGAACCGGCGGGTCAACGCATACATGCCGGCGCCGAGCAGCGGCAGCGTGACCAGCTGGGGCAGGCGCAGGACCCAGGCGTGCCACCCGAGCAGCTCGGCGGCGCCGCGCGTCGCCACCGCCCAGCCCAGCGGGGACGGTGCGTTGGCCTGCCGGATGTCGGCCCAGGCGTCGCGGACCGGCACGCTGAGGTAGTGGGCACGCCACAGCTCGTCGTACCAGAGGGGGCGAAGGGCCGCGTGCCGCACCGCGAGCTCGATCCCGGTGACCATGGCGATGAGCAGTACGACGCAGAGCAGGTCGACCCGGCGCACCCGTCGGCCGGCGAGCGGCATGGTCCCCACGGGCGACAGCGTCCCGCACCCGCGATGGCAAGGCTTGACGGACCCGCGGCCAGCGGACAGGCTCGGGACCCCACTGCTTGGGGTCCCGGTGAGGTGCACATGGACCCGGTCAAGACCATTCCCGACGGCTACCCGCGGGTCATCCCAAATTTGTCCGTCGACGGTGCGGCGGCTGCGATCGACCTCTACATCGAGGTTTTCGGTGCGGCTGAGCCCGTGTGAATGTCTGGTCCCGGCGAACAAATCGGGCACGCTGAATGAGACCTCGGCGATTCCCTGGTGATGCTGGCTGACGCTTTTCCGAGATGGGGGGCCGGACCGCGAAGGACCTCGGTGGGACGCCGGTGACCGGCATGCTGGACGTCGAGGACGTGGATGTGGTCTGCGCGCGGGCGATCGCCGCCGGGGGGAGCACCGAGCGCGTCACTTCCCCCGTGGTCGTGGCCCCTGTTGCCCCGGAATGCCGGCCGCCAGTTCGTCGTACGACGGGGGAGTGGTGTTCGGGGGCCGCGAAGCGCTGGCCGTGCATCGAACGGATGGCGGCCACAATGGTCGCGGTCCTCGTGCGCACCATCGGTACCGGACCCAACACGGGGCTGGCAGCGTGGCTAATGAGGTGCATGGGGGTAGCCGTGGTGGAGCAGACGACGCCGGAGGCGCAGTTCGAGGCTTTCGTCGGTCCCCATCTGCAGGCGATGTGGACGCTGGCATCGCGGCTGGTGGGGTCGCAGCAGCGTGAGGACGTCGTCCAGGACGCGCTGCTGCAGGCATGGCGGCGACAATCGACGTACGACGCGTCGCGGGGGACACCACGGACCTGGTTGCTGGTGCTCACGGCCGATCGGTGCCGCAAGCGTTGGCGCGGGTACCGGCCGACCCTTGAGTTGGTCGACGTTGCAGGGCCGGCGCCCGACCTGGACAGTCATCTGGACCTGGACCGGGCCATTCGCACGCTGCCCAGGCGACAGCGCATCGCGGTCGAGATGTACTACGTACTGGGTCTGCCGGTCGCGGAGATCGCCCAGGTGATGGGCTGCGCGGTCGGGACGGTCAGCTCAACGTTGTCCGATGCTCGGCGCTCACTGCGGGCGCGCCTGGAGGTCTCCTGATGACCCAC
>JAYTOZ010000331.1:0-7309 GCA_043747515.1 Frankiales bacterium
GCGACGACCCGCCGGCCCTTGGTGTCGGTCAGCCAGCCGGCGACCAGCCCCGGAGCGAAGACGTCCTCGGCGAAGGCGTTGTGGTCGGACTCGGGCACCCGACCGAAGAACGCCTCGAGGGCCGGCCGCAGCTCGGCCGACAGCGGGTGGACATCCATCAGCCGGGCTCCTGTCCTGGGGTGCTGTGGGCGTGCAGCCAGCCGACGAGCTTCGGCAGCGTCATCGTGGCGGCCGCCTTGCCCATGACGAGCCCGACGTGGCCCGCGGGCAACTCGAGCAACTCGACCTCCGCCGAGCCGACGAGCTCGGTGAGCGGCAGCGCCGCGTTGCACGGCACGATGTGGTCCTTGGCGGCGACGACGTTCAGGACCGGCCAGGTGAGCTCACGCAGCGACACCCGGCGGCCGTCGAGCTGGACCCGGTCGGTCACCAGGGCGCGGTCCCGCATCAGCGCGACCGTCTCGCGAAACGCCTTCCCGGGAAAGGGGATGTGGTCGCGGGTCCACTGCCCCATCACCTGATAGCCCTCCATCTGCTTGTCGTCCCAGAGCTTCTCCCACAGCACGGCGTACGACGTCAGGTCACTGGTGGGCTTGAGGACCCGGAAGGCGTTGCGAATGACGTCGGGCGGGACGTTGCCGGTCTCGTCGAGCACGTCGTCGGGATCGAGCCGGCCCTCGTCGAACATCCGGCCCATCAGGCCGAGCTGCTCGAAGTCGACCGGGGTCGCCATCGTGATCAGCGAGGCGACCGGCAGCTCGGGATGGGCGGCGCCGAGCAGCAGCGACAGCACGCCGCCGTAGCAGTAGCCGATGACGTTGACGTCCGGCGAGCCGGAGGTGTCAAGGACCGCCTCGATGGCGTCGGGCAGCAGGTCGTCGACGTAGGTGGACAGCCCGTTGCCGGCATCCCGCTCGTCCGGGATGCCCCAGTCGAGCAGATAGACGTCAAAGCCCGCGTCGCGCAGGGCGGCCACGAAACTCATGCCCGGGTAGAGGTCCAGGATGTAGCTGCGGCTGATCAGGCTCATCACGATCAGCACCGGGGTGGCGGTGCTGACGACGTCGCTGTCGTAGCGCCACAACTCCGCCTTGTCACGGCGCCAGACGGTCTCCTTGGGGGTCGTCCCGACCTTGGGCCGGTCGATCCCCGCCACGTGCTTGACGCCGTTTCTCGCCCTGGCGAGGTTGCGCCCCACGTCCCGCCGCACGCGGGCCAGCAGGTCCCCCGGTTCGGTCTGCACCGCCATCGCCACTCCCTCGTCGTACATCCTCGTCGAGCCGTCGCAGGGCGCGTTCCAGATCGGAGAGCTGCCGGCGCAGTCCGACCACGTCGCTGGCTGCGGGCAGGTTGAGCCGGTGCAGCGCCCGCCGGGAGGCCCGCTCGACCCGACGCCCGACGGCGGACCTGAGGCCGACGACCCTGGCCAGCGAGTCGGCGAACACCTCGGTCTGGACGGCCCGTTCCAGGCGCCCGGCGGTCGGGCGCTCGACCGCGTCGAAGGCCCGTCTCCAGAGGGGCTTGCCTGCCATCGGGCGACCGTATCGCCCCGGGGCTTGTGTGACGCCGCCGACACGGGACAGGCTGTAGGGATGACGACCACGGCTGCCAACGACCCCGTCCCCGCCCGCAGCGCCGCGGACGGCTCCCCGCTGGATGTGATGCTGACCGACGCGGCCCTCGGGCCGATCCGGCGGATGTTGCCCGGGTTTGCCGGCGTGAAGCTCGTGGCGCAGCTCGCCGCCCGACCGGTCGGGACCACCCGACTCGCGGCCCGCACCGCCGTCGAGCTCGGCAAGGTCGTGGCCGGCCGTTCGACAGTCGTGCCGGCCGCCCGCGACCGGCGCTTCGCCGATCCGGCCTGGACCGGCAACCCGGTGCTGCAGCGGATCTGCCAGGCCTACCTGGTCGGCGGATCCGCCCTGGAGACGATCGTCGACGACGCCGACATCGACTGGCGCAGCGAGCAACGCCTGCGCTTCATCGTCCAGATGATCGTCGATGCGATGGCGCCGAGCAACAACCCGCTGCTCAACCCGGCCGCGCTCAAGGCGGGCCTGGAGACCGGTGGCCGCAACTACCGCGACGGGCTTCGGCAGTTCGTGTTCGACATGCGGACCAAGCCCCGCATCCCGGCGATGGTCGACGGCCGCGGCTTCCAGGTGGGCGGCAACATCGCGGTCACCGAGGGGGCGGTGGTGCTGCGGACCCCGGTCTTTGAGTTGATTCAATACTCCCCCCGCACCGAGCAGGTCCGGGAGGTGCCGCTCCTGGTCATCCCGCCGATGATCAACAAGTTCTACATCGCCGACCTCGCCGCCGGCCGGAGCATGGTGGAGCACTGGCTCGACAACGGCCAGCAGGTCTTCATGATCTCTTGGCGCAACCCGCAGGCCGAGCACCGCGGCTGGGATCTCGACGCCTACGCCCGCGCCGTCCTCGACGCCCTCGACGTGGTGCAGGAGATCAGCGGCGTCGAGCGGACGCACCTGCTCGGCCTGTGCGCTGGCGGCATCGTGACCAGCACCGCCGTGGCCCATCTCGCGGCGCTGGGTGAGCAGCACCGCGTTGCCGGGCTGACCCTCGGGGTGACCCTGCTCGACCAGGAACGGTCCGGCACGATCGGCGCGATGGTCGACCGGGCCACTGCGGATTTCGCGGTCGCCCAGTCGCAGCGCAAGGGCTATCTCGACGGCAAGGCCCTCGCCGGCGTGTTCGCCTGGTTGCGCCCCAACGACCTGATCTGGAACTACTGGGTCAACAACTACCTGCTGGGCAAGCGCCCCCCGGCGTTCGACGTGCTGTTCTGGAACGCCGACACCACCCGAATGGCGGCCGGGCTGCACAAGGACTTCATCACCATGACGCTGGCCAACGCGCTCGTGCATCCCGATTCGATGAGCGTGCTCGGCACGCCTGTCGACCTCGGCGCGATCAAGGTCGACAGCTATGTGGTGGCCGGCAGCACCGATCACATCTGCCCCTGGGAGAGCTGTTACCGCACGGTGCAGCTGCTCGGCAGCCGGCCCCGGTTCGTGCTCTCGACCGCTGGGCACATCGCCGCACTGGTCAACCCGCCGAGCAACCCAAAGTCGAGCTACCAGGTCAACGACGCGCTGCCCGACTCGGCGGACGAGTGGAAGGCCGGGGCGGTCCAGCAACCGGGAAGCTGGTGGACCGACCACGTCGCCTGGCTCGCCGAGCGGTCGGGGGAGTTGCGAACCGCCCCGACGAGCCTGGGCAGCGACCGCTACAGCGCCAGCGGCTCGGCCCCCGGCACGTACGTCATGGAGCCCTGAGCCGGTGCCACTGGTCAGCGTCGGACGGGGTCGCGGTGCGACCAGCCTGCATGTGGAGCGGGAGGGCACCGGCGAGCCACTGCTGTGGATCACCGGCTTCGCGATCAGCGCCGAGATCTTCACCCCCGTCGTCCCCCTGTACGCCGGGGAATACGACTGCATCCGCTACGACAACCGAGGCTCGGGGCGCTCCCCGGCATCCTGGCGGCTGACGTCGATCCCCGAGCTGGCCGGCGACGCCGTCGCGCTGCTCGACGCCCTCGACCTCCCCAGCGCCCACGTCTACGGCCTGTCGATGGGCGGCATGGTGGCCCAGGAAATGGCGATCCGCTTCCCGGACCGGGTGCGTGCGCTGGTGCTCGGCGGGACCAGCCACGGCGGCCCACGAGCCGTCCTGCCGTCCCCGGCGGTGGCGTCGGCGCTTGGTTCGCGCCGGGCCGCGCCATCGGTGCGCGCGCGGGTCGTCGCCGGGGCGCTGTTCACCGACGACTTCCGGCGGGCCCACCCCGAGCGGGTGCGCGAAGGACTCAGCTTGCTCGCCAGTCACCCGGCCAGCGCAAAGGGGCTGACCGCGCACTGGTGGGCCTCGGTCTACCACGACACCTGGTCCCGGCTGCCGTCGATCAGCGCACCCACCCTGGTCCTGCACGGCGCGAAAGACCGGCTGACCCCGGTCGCAAACGCCCGTCGGCTCGCCGAGCGGATCCCGGGGGCGACTCTCGCGATCGTCGAGGACGCCGCCCACGCCTACCTGCTGGAGCAACCGGAGCAGTCGCACCGACTGTTCAGCGACTGGCTGGCCGCCATCTCACCGGTCGCCGCCGGGCCGCCGCTGGCCGGGCTGCCGGCCCGTACCGAACGGCTCAGCCGGACCTTCGGTCTGCCGACGGGCGCGCTGCGGACAGCCCGCAGCCTGACCGGCCTCGCCTCGTCCCGGCGTACCCGCTAGGCAGGCTTGGGGGCTCAAGCCAGGGTGCGGGCGATCTCGCGGTAGGCGCGCCGGTTGAAAGCGAGGCCGATGTGGCTGCCGGACACCTCGACGCAGCGCGCGTAGGGCACGACGCAGGCCTGCCAGCGCACGACACCGTCCCCCTTGGAGTAGATCGAGGTGAGCGGGATCCCGGCCGGGAACGGCGCGGCGAAATCGCGGGTGTACCGGCACAGGCAGGTGTGCGTGAAGCAGCCCTTGGCGGCGAGCTCGGGATCGCGCCGGTGGATGACCCGGCGGACGCCACCGACGGCCAGCCGGGTCACCTCGGAGATGTCGAACGGGTCGTCCAGGCCCGAGCCCATCGAGATGACCTGCGAGACGGCGTCCGGGCAGCGGGAGGCGAGCGCCTTGGCGAAGTGCCCGCCGCGGCTGTGGCCGACGATCGCGACCTTGCGCCCGCTGGAGAGGTGCGCGTGGTGCAACACCTGTTCGAGCCGGTCGATGGCCCGGTCGGCGCAGTCGACGTTGAAGGCGATGCCGGCCCGGCGCGGCGCGTACCCCAGCCGGCGCAGCCAGGTCGCCATCACCGACAGCGACTGGTCACCGGCCAGGAAGCCGGGGATGAGCAGCACCGGCTCACCGTCGCCTCGCGGCAGATCGGTGCCGCGCCACACCGGATCGGCGAGCAGCCGAGCCAACTCGCCCTGCCAGCGCGCCTCGCGCAGATGGGCGCCCCACCACTTCTGCTGCACCTCGGTCACCGTCGTCACGACCCCATTGTCACTCAGATGAGCCGCCGGTCGCTGGCCCAACGCGCCGACTCGTGCCCGTTCGACAGCTGCAGCGTGCCTAGCACCGCCGAGACATAGGTCTGCACGGTCTTGCCCGAGATGTACAGCTCCCTGGCCACCTCCTGGTAGGCGTAGCCGCGCGCGATGAGGCGGAGCACCTGCCGTTCTCGGGCGGTCAGCAGGTCCAGATCGTCGACGGTGACCGGCGCGTCGTGGGCCGAGAACCCCACCCCACCCCAGCCCGGTGATCCACGGAAGCCGGGGCACCGCTGTGATCTTGTCAGCGGTGCCCGACCTTCCGTGGATCACCAGGTTGGGGATGGGATGGTCAAGAGCGCCCGAGATGTGATGTCGCGTTCCCGCCAGACATGCCGATCGCCCGGACGGCATGCTGGGCTGGTGCACACCGACACCGAGCGTTGCCTGCGGGCCGTGCAGGCCAAGGACCCCCGTTTCGACGGCTGGTTCTTCACCGCTGTGGTGACGACCGGGATCTATTGCCGGCCGAGTTGCCCGGCAGTGCCGCCCAAGGCGGTGAACGTGCGCTTCCATCCGAGCGCCGCTGCAGCGCAGGCCGCGGGTTTCCGGGCCTGCAAGCGATGCCGGCCGGACGCCTCACCCGGCTCGCCGGAGTGGGATCTGCGGTCCGATCTCGTCGCCCGTGCGGTGCGGCTCATCGCCGATGGCGTCGTTGATCGCGAGGGTGTGCCGGGGCTGTCGTCGCGGCTCGGCTACAGCCGCCGCCAGCTCGAGCGGCTGCTCCGTGCCGAGCTCGGCGCCGGACCACTCGGCCTGGCCCGGGCGCAGCGGGCGCAGACCGCCCGGTTGCTCGTGGAGACGACCTCGCTGCCGCTGGCCGAAGTGGCCCTCGCTGCGGGGTTCGGCAGTGTCCGGCAGTTCAACGACACGGTGCGCGAGGTCTTCGCCACGACGCCGGGCGGGCTGCGGACCAGGGCCCGGCACCAGCTCCCGACCACACCCGGCACGATCACCCTGCGGTTGCCGTTCCGCGCACCGCTGTGGCCCGACAACCTGTTCGGGCATCTGGCGGCGACGGCGGTTCCCGGGGTCGAGGAGTGGCGGGCCGGCGCCTACCGTCGCACCCTCCGGCTCCCGCACGGCAGCGGCGTCGTGGCCCTCACCCCCGGACCTGAGCACGTGCTGTGCCGGCTCACCCTCACCGACCTGCGGGACCTGTCGGTGGCCATCGCCCGCTGCCGCCGGTTGCTGGACCTCGACGCCGACCCGGTTGCCGTCGACGCCCAGCTCGGACAGGACGAGGTGCTCGCCCCGCTGGTCGCCAAGGCGCCCGGCCGGCGGGTGCCCCGGACCGTGGACGAGCACGAGCTGGCCCTGCGGGCCGTCCTCGGCCAGCAGGTGAGCACCGCGGCGGCCCGCACGCACGCCGGTCGCCTCGCAGCGTCGCTCGGCGAGCAGATCACCGACCCAGCGGGCGGTCTGACCCACTTGTTCCCGACGTCGGCGGCCGTCGCAGAGGTCGATCCCAGCACCCTCGCGCTGCCCCGGGCCCGCCGCCGGACGCTGACCGGTCTGGCCCGCGCGCTTGCCGACGGTGACGTCGATCTCGACGCAGGAGCCGACCGCGAGCGAGCCCGGGTCGACCTGCTCGCCCTACCGGGCATCGGGCCGTGGACGGTCGAGACCATCGCCATGCGTGCCCTCGGCGACCCCGACGCCTTCCTACCGACCGATCTTGGCGTCGTCGTCCTGGCCAGGCAGCTCGGTCTGCCGGCCGGCAGCGCGCTCGTCGAGCGGGCCGAACGATGGCGACCCTGGCGCGCCTACGCCGTCCAGCACCTGTGGGCCGTGGGTGACCACGCCGTCAACACCCTGCCGGAAGGACCGCCATGACCAGCCACACCGTCGTCGACAGCCCGATCGGAGCCCTGACCCTGGTCGCGGAGGGCGACGCCCTGGCCGGTCTCTACCTGACCGAGCAGCGCCACCTCCCGCCGACCACGGCGCACGGCCCCCGCGACGACACCCTTCTCCCTGCTCTGCGTGAGCAACTGATCGACTACTGGGCAGGTGAACTCCACCATTTCGACGTACCGCTCGCGATGGTCGGTACGCCATTTCAGGTCCGCGTCTGGACCGCCCTCCAGAGCATCCCCTACGCCGGGACGTGGTCCTACGGCCGGTTGGCCACCGAGATCGGGCAACCCAAGGCGAGTCGCGCGGTCGGCCTCGCCAACGGACGCAACCCCGTCAGCATCGTGGTGCCGTGCCACCGGGTCGTGGGCAGCGGGGGGCGCCTGACCGGCTAC
>JAYTOZ010000332.1:0-2978 GCA_043747515.1 Frankiales bacterium
TTCGGTTTGGACGCGCCGCTGTACCGGCAGTACCTAGATTTCCTGGGCCGGATCGCCCACGGCGACCTGGGTTCATCCTTTGTCTACAAGAGCCCGGTCCGCGGCCTCGTCGAGGGCCGGATCTCCTCGACCCTGTGGCTGCTGGCCGCCGGGGCGCTGTTTTCGTTGCTGTTGAGCGTCCCGCTCGCCGTGCTGGCCGCCAGCCGAAAGGACGCGGTGCGCGACCAGGCGGTCCGGATCGTCCCGCTCATCGGCCTCGGTATGCCGGCGGTCTGGGTCGGGCTCATGTTGCAGCTGTTCTTCGCCCTCAAGCTCGGGCTGTTTCCGGTCAGCGGCTTCGGCACCACCGTCGTCGAGCACGCGCAATCCATCGTCCTGCCAGCGATCACCGTCGCGGTCGCCCTCGCCCCCATTCTGGTGCGGAGCCTGCGCACCAGCCTGCTCGACGTCCTGGACAGCGATTACGTCCTGACGGCCCGAGCCAAAGGCATCAGCCGGAGCCGACTCCTGCTGCACCATGCCCTGCGCAATGCCGCTGTTTCCTCGGTGACGGTGCTCGGCGTCAACATCGCCTACCTGGTCGGAGCAACCGTCATCGTCGAGCGGGTGTTCGCGCTGCCGGGGCTCGGCACCCTGATGCTCGACTCGATCTACAGCCGGGACTTCCCGGTCGTGCAGGGGGTCGTGATCGTCATCGCCGTGCTCGTCGTCCTGGTCAACCTGGCCACCGACCTGGCCCACGCCTCGCTCGACCCGAGGGTGGGGGTTGAACGATGACCGCCGTCGTCGACCGGCCGGCCCTCGAGCCGGCCGACCCAGCGATCGTCGCGGTGGCCCCGCGCCGCAAGCGACTGCCCCCCACCCTGCTCGCCGGCCTGACTTTGCTCGGCCTGCTGGTGCTAGCCGCTGTCTGCGCCCCGCTGCTCACTTCCTACGACCCCACCGCCCAGGACCTCGGTGGCTCCCTCGCCAGTCCTGGTGGCAAGCATCTGCTCGGCACCGATCAGCTCGGCCGTGACGTGCTGAGCAGGCTGCTGTACGGCGCGCGCACCGACCTGCGGGTCGGGCTGCTCGCCGTACTGTTTCCGTTTATCATCGGATCGACGCTGGGGCTGATCGTCGGCTTCCGGGGCGGCTGGCTGGACACCATCGTGATGCGCCTCGTCGACATGGTTGTGGCGTTCCCGTTCTATGTCCTGATCATCGCGCTCGTCTTCGTGCTCGGGCCCGGCACCCGCAACATCTACATCGCCATCACCGCGGTGGGCTGGGTTGCCTACTGCCGTATCGTCCGCGGCGAGGTACTGGTCGCCAAGCAGCAGGAGTACATGCTGGCCGCCCGTGCGGCGGGGGTCCCGACCTGGCGGTTGTTGCTCCGCCACCTGCTGCCCAACGTGATCATGCAGGCGATCGTGTTCTCGATGAGCGACATCGTGCTGTCGATCCTGGCCATCGTGACGCTTGGCTACCTCGGCCTGGGCGTCCCGCCGCCGTCACCTGACTGGGGGGCGATGATCGCCGACGGTCAGCAGTTCCTGCTGGATAAGTGGTGGCTCACGACCATCCCCGGCCTGGCTGTCGTGGTGACCGGGTTGGGCCTGTCGCTGTTGGGTGACGGCATTGTGGAGCGGGTGAAGCAGACATGACCGCACCCGTGTTGGAGGTCCGCGACCTGCACGTGGACGTCCCCACGCGCCGAGGCCTGCTGCACGCCGTACGCGGGGTCTCATTCACCGTGTCGCCCGGTGAGGCCCTGGGGCTGGTGGGCGAGAGCGGCTGTGGCAAAAGCCTGTCGCTGCGGGCCGTCCTCGATCTGCTGCCGCACCCAGCCGAGATCGTCGGCGGCCAGGTGCTCGTTGACGGGATCGACGTCACACAACTCGATCGCGGCGCCCGCCGCAAAGCGATCAGCTCGGCCGTCAGCATGGTGTTCCAGGACCCCATGACAGCGCTCAATCCCATGATGCGGATCGGAAACCAGATCGCCGAAGCACCCCAGGTACGTCTGGGGTTTTCGCGCCCGGCCGCCCGCGAACGCGCCCTGGATTTGATGCGACAGGTGGGCATCCCCGACCCGGAGCGGCGCGCTCGCGCCTATCCGCACGAGCTGTCCGGTGGCCTACGCCAGCGCGTGGTCATCGCCATCGCGCTGTCCTGCGCTCCCAAACTGCTGCTCTGCGACGAACCGACGACCGCGCTGGATGTGACGATTCAGGCCCAGGTGCTGGAGCTGCTGCGGCGCCTACGACGGCACAGCGACCTGGCGATGCTGCTGGTCACCCACGACCTGGCGGTCGTCAGCGAGACGTGCGACCGGCTGGCCGTGATGTACGCCGGCCGCATTGTCGAGGACGGCCCGATCGGTCAACTCGTCCTGGATCCCCAGCACCCGTACACCTTCTCGCTGCTGCGCTCGGTGCCCGACCCCGAGCTGGTCCGGCAGCGGCTCCTCACGATCGCCGGCTCCTCACCGGACCTCGTCGAACCCGTGTCGGGCTGCCCTTTCGCGGCCCGCTGCCCCTTCGTCGAGGACGACTGCACAGTCGGCGAGCCCGCGCTGATGGACCTTTCCACGGGACGACACAGCGCATGCCGGCACGTGCGTTCGACGGCGGCCTGGTCGGCCCAGGTGGAGGTGCACGCGTGAGCGAGCCGGTCCTCACCGTACGTCGGTTGTCCCAGCACTTTCCCCTTGAACACCGCACCCTTGACCGGCTGCGGCGTCGGCCCCGGCCAGTGCTTCGTGCTGTCGACGGCGTGGATCTCGTCGTCGGCCGGTCGGAGACCGTTGGCCTGGTCGGGGAGTCCGGTTGCGGCAAGTCGACCCTTGGTCGAGCCATCGTCGGGCTCTACGAGCCGACGGCCGGAGAGGTGCTGTTCGGGACCGAGGTGCTCGCCGCGAAACGGACCCGCGAGCAACGGCGGCACGTCCAGATGGTCTTCCAGGACCCCTTCAGCTCGCTCAACCCGCGGATGAC
>JAYTOZ010000333.1:0-9681 GCA_043747515.1 Frankiales bacterium
GTGCCCGACCCCGTACAGAGATCAACCAGCACCGGGGCCGACCAGCCCTCGGCCCTGGCCGCATCGACGGCCCACTGCACGACCGACTCGGTCTCGGGCCGGGGCACGAAGACGCCGGGGCCGACCTCCAGCTCGATGTAGCGGAAGCCGACCGAGCCGGTGAGGTGCTGTAGCGGCACCCGCTCGGCCCGCCGGGCCACCAGCTCGTCGAACGCGGTGCGGGCGGCGCCGTCAAGGGCGTCGACCAGGAGCAGTTCGCTCGGTCGGGCCAGCCCCAGGACGTGGACTGCCAGCGCTCGCGCGTCGTGTTCGGGGCTGTCGACGCCGGCCGCGGCGAGGGTCTGCGTCGCGCCCCGCAGCAGGGTCTGCAACTCGGTCACGACTCCCCCTTCAGCGCGGCCGCGTGGTCGGCATCGACGAGCGACTGGATAACCGCGTCGAGGTCGCCGTCGAGCACCTGGCTGAGGTTATTGGCTTTGTAGCCGCTGCGGTGGTCGGCCACCCGGTTGTCCGGATAGTTGTAGGTGCGGACCTTCTCGCTGCGGTCCATGGTGCGGATCTGCGAGCCGCGGACGGCGCTGTCCTTGGCGGCCTGCTCCTCCAGCGCGAGGGCGAGCAGCCGGGCGCGCAGCACCCGCATGCCGGCCTCGCGGTTCTGCAGCTGGCTCTTCTCGTTCTGCATGGACACGGTGACCCCGGTCGGCAGGTGGGTGATCCGAACCGCGGAGTCGGTCGTGTTGACGCTCTGGCCACCCGGACCAGACGACCGGTAGACATCGATGCGAAGGTCGTTCACATCGATCTGCACATCAACCTCCTCGGCCTCGGGCAGCACGAGCACGCCGGCCGCGCTGGTGTGGATGCGGCCCTGGCTCTCGGTCACCGGAACGCGCTGGACGCGGTGCACGCCACCTTCATACTTCAGCCGTCCGTAGACCGGATTGGCCGGGTCACGGCTCTTGACGGCCAGCGAGATGTCTTTGTAACCGCCCATCTCGCCCTCGGTTGCGCTCACCAGCTCAGTCCGCCAACCCTGGGTCTCGGCGTAGCGGGTGTACATCCGGACGAGGTCGCCGGCGAACAACGCCGCCTCGTCGCCACCCTCACCGCCCTTGACCTCCAGGATCACGTCCTTGGCGTCGGCTGGGTCCTTCGGGATGAGCAGGTCCCGGATGCGGGCGTCGAGTTGGTCCAGCCGCAGGACGATCTCGGCTGCCTCATCGGTCATCTCGAGCTCGTGCGCAGCCTGCAGGTCACCCCGCAGCGCGTCACGCTCGTGGGCGGCGGCGACGACCGGCCCGATCTCGGCGTAGCGCCTGCCGAGCTCACGGGCAGTCGTCTGGTCGGCGTGCACCGACGGGTCGGCGAGGCGCGCCTCGAGGTGGGCGTGCTCGGCCAGCAGGTCATCGAGCGGGTCAGCCATGCGCGCACCTCCTGGACATGGGAGCGGCGCCCGCCCCTTGCCGGGGTCGGGCGCCGCAGGCTCGCTACTTGGAGCGCTTGCCGAAGCGCTGCTCGAAGCGGGCCACCCGGCCGCCGGTGTCGAGAATCTTCTGCTTGCCCGTATAGAACGGGTGGCAGGCCGCGCACACCTCGGCGCGGATGTCACCGCCCTTGGCGGTGCTGCGGGTGGTGAACGTGTTGCCGCAGGTGCACGAGACATTGGTCTGCTCGTACGACGGGTGAATATCGGCCTTCATGAGGAGTGCCTCTCGGTCAGCTGGCCGCCGGGTCGTGCTCGCGCACGGGAACCGGAGCCGGAGTGGTGCCAGTGGTCTTGGAACCAGTGTGCCAGAGCAGCACACCCGCCGGTGCAACGCCGCAGCCCCCGCGCCCCTTCCCGCGTCCCCGCAACCCTTCCCGCCGCTTGCCACGTGACCAACAGGACATCGCCGCGTGACCCGCCCGCGTGTCGAGGCAGCGACCATCTGATGAGCAGGCATGACCCACTGGCGCCGGTAGCGCAAAGATCATCCGGCAGGTCTCGGCCGGCCCGCACTGGATCGGTCCCGAGACACGCGGCGCGTCTGCGGCCCGATCCGGGACGAGCTCTCGAGCCCCGGACGGGTCGCCTCAACCGCTGGCGCGGCACCGGTCCGTCGTACGACGGCGAAGGGCCGGCCCCCAACAGGAGACCGGCCCTGCGCGCATGCTTCGGCCTAGGGCTCCTGATCCACCGTCGTCTTCTGGATCTGCATCAGGAATTCGACGTTGGTGCGGGTGGATTTCATCTTGTCGAGCAGCAGCTCCAGGCTCGCGCTGGTGTCGAGCGCGTGCAGCACCCGGCGCAGCTGCAGCACGATCCGCAGCTCCTGGGGCGCGAGCAGGATCTCCTCCTTGCGCGTACCGGAGGCGTCGACGTCGATCGCCGGGAAGATCCGCTTGTCCGCCAGCCGCCGGTCGAGCTTGAGCTCGGCGTTGCCGGTCCCCTTGAACTCCTCGAAGATCACGGTGTCCATGGCGGAACCGGTCTCGACGAGCGCGGTGGCAAAGATCGTCAGCGAGCCGCCGTTCTCGATGTTGCGGGCGGCGCCCAGGAAGCGCTTCGGCGGATAGAGCGCGGCCGAGTCCACACCACCGGTCAGGATGCGGCCGGAGGCGGGGGCACCGAGGTTGTAGGCGCGGCCGAGCCGGGTGATCGAGTCGAGCAGCACGACCACGTCGTGGCCGAGCTCGACCAGGCGCTTGGCCCGCTCGATGCTCAGCTCGGCGACCGTGATGTGATCCTGCGGCGGCCGATCGAAGGTCGACGCGATGACCTCGCCCTTGACCGACCGCTGCATGTCGGTGACCTCTTCAGGCCGTTCGTCGACCAGCACGACCATCAGGTGGCACTCAGGGTTGTTGGTCGTGATCGCGTTGGCGATCGCCTGCATCACCATCGTCTTGCCGGCCTTGGGCGGGCTGACGATCAGGGCACGCTGACCCTTGCCGATCGGCATCACCAAGTCGATGACCCGGGTGGTGAGGATGCCCGGCTCGGTCTCCAGTCGCAGCCGGTCCTGCGGGTAGAGCGGCGTGAGCTTGGTGAAGTCCGGGCGGTTGAAGGCCTCGGCCGGGTCCAGGCCGTTGATGGAGTCCAGCCGGACGAGGTTGTTGAACTTGTCCTTGCGCTCGCCCTCGCGCTGCTGCCGAACGGCCCCGGTCACAGCGTCACCGCGTCGCAAGCCGTACTTGCGGACCTGCTGGAGGGAGACGTAGACGTCGCTCGGACCGGTCAGATAACCCGACGTCCGGATGAACCCGTAATTGTCCAGGATATCGAGGATGCCGCCGACCGGGATGAGGACATCGTCCTCACCGATGACGGTGTCGGGGTCGCCACCGAACCGCTCGCCACCCGTTCGGACGTTGCGGGTGCGGTTGCGACCGCGCTCCCGGAACCGGCCGCGGCGGTTGCCGCCGAACTCGTCCTCGTCGTCGCGCCGCGGCGCCGGGTCGGCGCTCGGGGCACTCTGCGGCTGGCGGACCGGCCGGTCCTGCCGGTCGCGACCCTGCAGGTCGCCACCCTCACGGGGGGCCTGGCTCTCGCGAGGCACGCGCGGCTCGCGGGCCGGTCGGTCCCCGGCCGGCGCCTCACCCTCGCCCTGCTGGGCGGCGCGCTCGGCCCGGCGGGCCTCGCGCTCCAAGAAGCGCTCCCGGCCGCGGTCAACCCGCTCGGTCGGTCCGCCGTCCTCAGTCGAGCTGTCCTCGGTCGAGCTGTCCTCGGTCGAGCTGTCCCGCGCCCTGCCGGATGCCGAGCCGGCCGCCGTACCGGTGGCCTCCTGCGGCGCACCCGCCTGGTCAGCCGATGCCTTGGGGGCGGGCTGCTCGGTCCTGGCCGCTTCAGCCCGCGGCGCGCGGGCCGGCCGGCTGGCAACGGTGCCACCGGACGCGGGCTCGCCGCTCGTGGCTGGGGACCCAGCGGGGCCCGCGCCGTTCGCGGTCGCCGCAGCGTTGCCCTGCCGCTCCTGGATGGCCTCGATCAGCTGGCTCTTGCGCATCCGCGCCACGCCGCTGATGCCCAGGTCGCCGGCGAGCGACTGCAGCTCGGGCAGCACGAGCGAGGCGAGTCCGCCGCCCGAGGTGGCCCGGCGTCGAGCCCTGGGGGCGGCGGCGGGCGCGTCCTGTGCCGGCGCGTCGGACGCGGGCAGCAGGTCGGTGGTATCGGTCAAGGAGGGTCCTCCCGGTGGGCCGTCGGACCACAGACGCGGTACGGCGGACAAGGGTTGCGCCGGCCGGAGCCGGTGGGCCTCGGCGCACGTGGCGCGCGTCGAGGTGTCAAGGGGCGCCGCGTGCCCAGGTCTCGCCCGCTCGTGGCGGACGCAACCGGCGCGGTGCCGATGCTCGCGTTGAGCCGTCACGGTGCCTCGCGCCGGGTGGCCCGACGGGCAGGGAGCGGGATCGGGCAGCAACACGATGATCGGAGGCTGCCCCGCAGCGAGCACCGGCCCCACAGGGGGCGACTGATGCCTGCATAGCGTAACCACCCGCCGCCGGATCGGGCAAGCCGGTGCTCCTCGGCCCCCTTTTTCGCCGATCAGGGCCCTTGTGCGGTGACGTCACGCCCAGCAGGGCGGCACAAACTCCATGATCGGCGAGGAAGGGGATGGGGGTCAGCGCAGGGGCAGGACCGAGGCGCCGCCGACCTCGACGGGCAACCGCAGCACCTTCCAGCCGCGGACGTCCCGGGCCAGGACCGCGTCGGCGGTCAGGTCCGTCGCGAGCGCAAGCACGGTCGGGCCTGCGCCGCTGATGACAGCGGGGATGCCCGCTGTCCGCAGTTCGTCGACCAGCGCGGCAGAGCGCGTCATGGCGCTCGCCCGGTAGGACTGGTGCAGGCGGTCCTCGGTCGCGGCGAGCAGCAGCGTCGGCGTGGTTGTCATCGCGAGCGAGAGCAGGGCCGCCCGCGCACTGTTCGCGGCGGCGGCGGCGTGCGGCACCGATGCGGGCAACAGCCCCCGCACCTTCCTGGTCGAGGCCCGGGTGGCTGGGACGAACGCGATCGGGACGATGTCGGGGTGCACGTCGGCGCGATGGACATGCACCCCGGCGGTGTCGGTCCAGGCCAGGGTGAGCCCCCCGCGCAGGCACGCAGCCACGTTGTCGGGATGGCCCTCGAGCTGGGTTGCGAGGTCGAGGGCCGCATCGTCGTCGAGGCGCTGGTCACCGCCGAGCACCAGCGCCCGGGCGGCCAGCACCGCAGCGACGATCGCGCCTGAGGACGACCCGAGGCCGCGGGACTGCGGGATCCGGTTCGCGCAGACCACCTCGATCCCGCGTGGTTGACCGCCGAGCGCGTCAAAGCCGGCCCGCAACGCCTTGACGACGAGATGGCGCTTGTCACGGGGCAGGTCCTCGGCGCCCTCCCCCGCGACGTCGACGTGCACGCCGCTGTCGGCGACCCGCACCACGACCTCGTCGTACAGCCCGAGGGCCAGACCGGCGCAGTCGAACGCCGGGCCGAGGTTGGCGCTGGTCGCCGGGACGCGCACGCGAACCGGGGCGGCACGGAAGGACGGCACGCCCCTAGACCAGCCCGAGGGCCTGCGCGGCGGCCTGCGCGGTCGCGGCGACCGTCACCGGCTTGGGCGCACCGGCGATCGCCCAGTCGGGGTCCTTCAGGCCATTGCCGGTGACCGTGCAGACGACCCGCTCACCGAAGCCGATCAGGCCCTGCGCGTGCGCCTGCAGCAGGCCGGCGACACTCGCCGCGGAAGCCGGCTCGACGAACACGCCCTCCCGGGTCGCGAGCAGCTTGTAGGCGGCCAGGATCTGCCGGTCGGTGACCGCCTGGATGTCGCCGCCGCTCTCTGCCTTGGCGGCCAGCGCCTGCTGCCAGGAGGCCGGGTTGCCGATCCTGATCGCCGTCGCGATCGTCTGCGGGGCAAGCACTCTCGTGCCGGTCACGATCGGCGCGGCGCCGGCGGCCTGGAAGCCGAGCATCCGTGGTGTCGAGGTGGTCACACCGTCCGCGGCGTACTCGGTGTAACCCTTCCAGTAGGCCGTGATGTTGCCGGCGTTGCCGACCGGCAGGCAGTGCACGTCGGGGGCGGCGCCGAGCACGTCGCACACCTCGAACGCGGCCGTCTTCTGGCCCTCGATGCGGTCGGGGTTGACCGAGTTGACCAGCGTCACGGGGTAGTCGTCGGACAGCGCCCGGCACAGGTCGAGGCAGTCGTCGAAGTTCCCCTGCACCTGCAGCAGCCGGGCGCCGTGCACGAGGGCCTGCGCCAACTTGCCCAGGGCGATCTTGCCGTCGGGGACGAGCACGGCACAGGTGAGGCCACCCTTGGCGGCGTACGCCGCGGCAGAGGCACTCGTGTTGCCCGTGCTGGCGCAGATGACGGCCTTGCTGCCGGCCTCGACGGCCTTGCTGATGGCCATCGTCATGCCACGGTCCTTGAACGATCCGGTGGGGTTGGCGCCCTCGACCTTGAGCCATATCTGGGCACCGACGAGGTCCGACAGGTGGCAGGCATAGACCAGCGGGGTCGCACCCTCCTGCAGGGTCACCACCGGGGTGCTGTCGCTGACGGGCAGCCGATCGCGGTACTCCGCGATGAGACCGCGCCACCCGGCGCGGGCGGGCAGCGGTGCGGTCACGGGCGGGACCGGATGGGTCATGTCGCCTCCACTCTCATCACCGAGGCCACGGCCCGGACCACGTCGAGGCCGCGAAGTTCCTCGACGACCGCCTGGAGCGCGGCATCGGTGGCCACGTGGGTGACGACGACCAGCGAGGCGTCGTCGCCGTGACCCTCCTGCCGGACCGTACGGATCGACACGTCGTGGGTCGAGAAGGTGTTGGCGACCGCGGCGAGCACGCCTGCCTTGTCGGCGACGTCGAGGCTGATGTGGTAGCGGGTGACCACCTCGCCCATGGCCCTGACCCGCAGGTCGGCGTAGGCCGACTCCCCCGCGCCGCGGGCACCGGACAGCGTGTTGCGGGCGACCGCGACCAGGTCACCGAGCACCGCGCTGGCGGTCGGCGAGCCGCCCGCGCCACGGCCGTAGAACATCAACTGACCGGCCGAGTCGGCCTCGACGAAGACGGCGTTGTAGGCCTCGCGCACGCTGGCGAGCGGATGGCTGCGCGGGATCATCGCAGGGTGCACCCGCACGCCAACGCCGGCGCCGTCGCGTTCGGCGATGGCCAGCAGCTTCACGACGCAGCCCATCGCCTTCGCGCTTGCGATGTCGGCGGCGGTCACCTCGCTGATGCCCTCGCGGTGCACGTCGGCGGCGGCGACCCGGGTGTGGAACGCGAGCCCCGCGAGAATCGCCGCCTTGGCGGCCGCGTCGAACCCTTCGATGTCGGCGGTCGGATCGGCCTCGGCGTAGCCCAGCGCGGTCGCCTCATCCAGGGCCTCGCCGAAGCCCATGCCGACCTCGTCCATCCGGGTCAGGATGTAGTTGGTGGTGCCGTTGACGATCCCCATCACCCGGCGGACGTTGTCCCCGGCGATCGACTCGCGCAGCGGCCGCAGGATCGGGATCGCCCCAGCGACACTGGCCTCGTAGTACAGATCGGCGCCGCCGCGCTCGGCCGCGGCGTACAACGTCGCGCCGTCCTCGGCCAGTAGCGCCTTGTTGGCCGTCACGACCCCCTTGCCGGCGTGCAACGCCGACAGGATCCAGGACCTCGCCGGTTCGATCCCGCCGACCACCTCGACGACCAGGTCGACATCCGCGCGGGCCACCAGACCGGCTGCGTCGGTCGTGAACAACGCGTCGTCGACCGGCAGGTCACGAGCCTTGCCGAGCCGGCGTACGGCGATACCGGCCAGCTCGAGCGGCGCGCCGACCCGGGCAGCCAGGTCGTCGGCGTTGCTCGACAGCAACCGGACCACCTCGGCGCCGACCGTCCCGCACCCCAGCAGGGCGACCCGCAGCGCAACGGCCATCAGATGACCTGGACAGGATCGTGGACGGTGCTGGTGCAGCACGTGCAGGTGCGCCCGGCCGGCCGTGCGGCCCGCTGTCGAGAGCGCACCACCGCGCGGGCCCGGCGCACGCCGAGCCCCACCAGGACAAGCACCCCCCCGGCGTACGCCGTGACAACGGCGGGGCCGAACGACGCGGCGACCAGGCCGAGCGCGAGCAGCACGCCTGCGGCCGCGAGCAGGAACAGTCGCTGCAGCACGGGCGTCATCCGACGTCCAGGGCGAGCAGGTCGTCCTCGGTCTCGCGGCGCACGAGCACCCTCGCCACCCCGTCCCTGACGGCGACGACCGGCGGCCGCGGCACGTGGTTGTAGTTGCTGGCCATCGACCGGTGATAGGCGCCGCTGGCCGGCACGGCGACGAGGTCACCGGGGACCAGGTCACTGGGCAGCGGCACGTCGTGGACGACGATGTCGCCACTTTCGCAGTGCTTGCCGCTCAGCGTGACGGTGCGCGGCTCGGCGCTACTGGTGCGGCTGGCCAGGACCGCCGTGTAGCGGGCGTCGTAGAGCGCGGTCCGGATGTTGTCGCTCATGCCGCCGTCGACGCTGACGTAGGTACGCAGGCCGGGCAGTTCCTTGACGGTGCCGACCTCGTAGAGCGTGACGGTCGTCGGACCGATGACGGCCCGGCCGGGCTCGACCACGACGCGCGGGACCGCGAGACCGGCTGCGGCACATTCTTTCTCGACGATCGTCCGAAGCCCGGCCGCGTGGTCGGCGGTGCTCATCGGGTCGTCGGCCGCGGTGTAGGCGATGCCGTGCCCGCCGCCGAGGTCGAGCTCGGGCAACTCGATGCCGTGCTCGTCGCGGACTGCCGCGAGCAGCCCCACCATCCGGTGCGCGGCCAGGGAGAAGCCGTGGGTGTCGAAGATGTGGCTGCCGATGTGGCAGTGAATCCCGGTCAGCTCCAGCGCCGGCAGACCCAGCACCCGGCGGATTGCCTCGGCGGCCGCGCCGCTGGCGAGCGAGAAGCCGAACTTCTGGTCCTCCTGGCCGGTCTGGACGTATTCGTGGGTGTGCGCCTCGACGCCCGGCGTGACCCGGATGTAGACCCCTTGCCGCACACCGGCCCGCTCGGCGACCGCTGCGAGCCGGACGATCTCCTCGTAGGAGTCGAGCACGACCGTGCGGACGCCGGCCGCGACGCCCCGCTCGAGCTCAGTGACCGACTTGTTGTTGCCGTGGAACCACAGCCGGTCCGGCGGGAAACCGGCCGCCAGCGCCACCGCGAGCTCGCCGCCGGTGCAGACGTCCAGGCCCAGACCCTGCTCGGCGACGATCCGGACGACGGCCTTGGAAAGGAACGCCTTCCCGGCGTAGGCGACGTCGCCACCGGACGGCCAGCCGTCGAAGGCCTCCCGCCAGGCGCGGCAGCGGGCCCGCAGGTCGTCCTCGTCGAGCACCAGCACAGGGGTGCCGAACTCGGCCGCAAGCTCACGCACATCGACCCCACCGAGCTGCAGGGCACCGTCGGCGCCGCGGACGGCCGAGCTGGGCCAAACCCCCGGCACGAGGTCGGTGAGCAGGCTGGTCACATCCGCTCCGGGGCGGTGACGCCGAGCAACGCCAAGCCGTTCTCGAGCACGATCCGGGTGGCCCGCCACAGCAGCAGCCGGGGCGCGGTCGTCGGCGCGACCGGCTCGTCCCCGCGGGGCAGCACCTGGCACTCGTCCCAGAAGCGCTGCGCCGCCTTGGCGACCTGCTCCTCGAGATACCGGGCGACCCGGTGCGGCTCGCGCAGCTCGGCGGCGGCC
>JAYTOZ010000334.1:0-5569 GCA_043747515.1 Frankiales bacterium
GACCTCAGCGGCCGCGTGCTCGCCGTACGCCCCGGCCAGCCGCGCCAGGAACGCCGCGCGGTCGTAGATGTACTCCTGTGTGCCGACGGTCTCCACGACATGCGTGGCGAGCAGGCTGCCGACCTGGCAGGCCCGCTCGAGCTCGAGCCCCCACGCGGTCGCGGCGAGGAAACCGGCCCGGAACGCGTCCCCGACGCCGGTCGGGTCGATGACTTCGTGGGCCTCGACGACACCGATCTGCAGGTCGGGTTCGCCCTTGCGCTGCACCACACAACCCTTCGCGCCGTGGGTGGTGATCCGGGTGCCGACCAGCTCGAGCACGGCGTCGTCGGACAGGCCGGTCTTGGCCGCGACGAGCCCCGCTTCGTAGGTGTTGGTGAACAAATACGCCGCGCCGGTGATGAGCTCGCGGATGGCGTCGCCGTCGAGGAAGGTCAGTGTCTGGCTGGGGTCGGCGGCGAAGACCACGCCCCGCGCCCGGCACTCAGCTGTGTGCCGCAGCATCGCTCCGGGGTCGTTGGGGCTCACCAGCACCAGGTCCACGTCGAGGTCTGCCAGGCTGATCCCGGCGGCCTCGGCCATCGCACCTGGATAGAAGGAGCCGATCTGGTTCTGCGCCTGATCGGTGGTCACGGTGAAGCGCGGGCTGGCCAAGGTGCTGCTGACCCGGACGCCGGCTGTGTCCACCCCGTGGTCGGCCAGCCAGCCGAGGTAGTCGCCGGCGTCGGCGCCGACCGCGCCGATCAGCAGTGGCCGCAGTCCGAGCACCCCCATACCGAAGCAGATGTTGGCACCGGTGCCGCCGCGCCGGACCTCGAGCGAGTCGGCGAGGAAAACGACCGAGAGGTTCGCGAGCTGGTCGGGCAGCAGCTGCTCGCTGAACAGCCCGGCAAAGGTCATCAGATGGTCGGTGGCAATGGACCCGGTGACGGCGATGCGCATCCGCGGAAGGCTACCGGCGGGTCAGACCCGCTCGATCAGCATCGACGCGCCCTGGCCGACCCCGACGCACATCGTGGCGAGCCCCCTGCTGCCGCCCTCGCGCTCGAGCCGGCCGAGCAGCGTGACGATCAGCCGGCTGCCACTGGAGCCCAGCGGATGGCCAAGGGCGATGGCGCCACCGTCGGCGTTCAACGTCTCCGGGTCGAGCCCGAGCCTGCGCGCACTGGCGAGCACCTGCACGGCGAAGGCCTCGTTGAGCTCGACCGCGTCGAGGTCGGCGACGGTCCATCCGGCGCGGGCCAGCACCTTTTCGGTCGCCGGCACTGGACCGAGCCCCATCAACTGCGGCTCGACCCCGGCGGCGCCGCTGCAGATGATCCGCGCGCGGGGGGTCAGCCCGTGCCGACGTACGGCGTCGCCGCTCGCGACCACGATCGCGCTCGCGCCGTCTGACAGCGGGCTGCTGCTGCCGGCGGTCACGACCCCGCCCGCGACAAAGGCCGGCTTGAGCGCGGCGAGCTTGTCCATGCTGGTGGCCCGCGGCGTCTCATCCGCGATGACCTCGCCCTTGGCGGTGGGCACCGCGACCAATTCGGCGTCGAAGCGCCCGTCGGCGATCGCCTTGGCGGCCCGCTCCTGGCTGCGCAGCCCGAACGCGTCGGACTGCTCCCGGGTGATGCCGTCGGCCTGTGCCACCCGCTCGGCTGTCTCTCCGAGGGTGATCGTGTGCTCGGGGTCGTGCCGGGGGTTGGTGAAGCGCCAGCCCAGGGCGGTGTCGAAGCTCGCACCCGGCTTGGCCCACGGCGTTCCCGGTTTGGCCATCACCCAGGGCGCTCTGGTCATCGACTCGACGCCACCCGCGACGACGATGTCGGCCTCGCCCGAGCGGATATTTGCGGCAGCACCGGCGATGGCCGTCAGACCCGAGGCACACAGCCGATTGACCGTATAGCCGGGTGTGGACACTGGCAGGCCGGCCAGCAGCACGGCCATCCGGGCAACGTTGCGGTTGTCCTCGCCGGCCTGGTTGGTCGCGCCTAGCACGACCTCGTCGACGAGGGCGGGGTCCAGACCGGCCCGGCGTACGGCATCGGCGACGACGAGCGCAGCGAGGTCGTCTGGCCGGACCCCCGACAGCGCCCCGCCGTAGCGCCCGACCGGGGTGCGCACCCCGCCAACGAGGAAGACATCGTCCATCCTGCGAAGATAGCTGGCGCTCGCAGCTGCAGGTGCTAGTGGAAGGACTCCCCGCAGGCGCAGGATCCGCCGGCATTGGGGTTGTCGATGGTGAAGCCCTGCTTCTCGATGGTGTCGACGAAGTCGATCGTCGCGCCGGCGAGGTAGGGCACGCTCATCCTGTCGACGACAACCTTGACGGTGCCGTCGGCGTAGGACTGCATGGCGTCACCGTCGAGCGACCGCTCGTCGAAGAACAGCTGGTAGCGAAGGCCGGAGCACCCGCCGGGCTGGACGGCGACGCGCAGCGCGAGGTCGTCGCGGCCCTCCTGGGCCAGCAGCGACCTGACCTTCTCGGCAGCCGGGTCAGACAGCACCACGCCGACCGGCGTGTCGATGGCTGCGGAGGTCTCGGTCGTCGTCTCGGTCATGTGGTGCATCTCCTGATGTCTCGGGTCCGTCGTCGGTCGGGTCCGTTTGGGACAACGGACGAGCCGACGGCGCTGTTCCATGGAAGCACGTCAACGCGGCGACCACTGCTCGGCGACGCGGCCGCTCACCGCGGCGATCGAGCCGTGCGCGTCGGCGAGCGCGCGTTCGAGCCCGACCTGATCGGCCAGTGCGTACGTCGCGTCGACGCCGAGGGCGGCCGCCTCCCGGCGGCCCACGGCCACCTGCCCGGCGACCACGACGCACGGGACCGCCTGCGCGGCCGCGGCGCCGGCGACCCCGGAGACGACCTTGCCCCGCAGGGAGGACCAGTCGAACCGGCCCTCCCCGGTGACGACGAGGTCGACCTCGCCGACCCGGTCAGCGAGCCCGACGAGCCCAGCCACCAGAGCGATGCCGGGCTCACGCACCGCGCCGAGCGCCAGCATCGCGGCACCCAGCCCGCCGGCCGCCCCGGCGCCTGGCAGATCCCGGACGGACACGCCGAGATGGGACTCGAGCAGCCCGGCCCAGGTCGTCAGCGCGGCGTCGAGCCGGGCGACCTGCGCGGGATCGGCGCCCTTCTGCGGCCCGAAGACCGCGCTCGCACCGGTCGGCCCCAGCAGCGGCGCATCCACATCGGTGGCGGCGACGAGCTCGAAGCCCGACAGCGGCCGGCCGACGAGGCGGACCGCCCCGGCGAGCGCGAGCCCGCCCGGTGCGAGCTCACACCCGTCGGCGTCCTGCCTCGCCACGCCAAGAGCGGCGAGCAGGCCCGACCCGCCGTCGTTGGTCGCCGAGCCGCCGAGCCCGACGACGACCCGGTGCGCGCCGGCTTCCACCGCCGCGCGGACCAGCTGCCCCACGCCGTATGTCGTGGTGCGGCCGGGGTCCCGCTCTGCTGGCGCGAGCAGGTGCAGCCCGCAGGCCTGAGCGCTCTCGAGGTACGCCGTGCCGTCGTGCAGCAGCAACGTGGCAGAGATCATCCGGCCGAGCGGGTCCTCGACCGGCGCCGAGATGGTCATTGCCGCCGGCAGCGCCGCCCGGAGCACCTGGACGAAGCCGGGACCGCCATCGGACAGCGGCAGCAGAATCAGGTCATCGGCCGGTCTGGCCCGACGCCAGCCCTCGGCCAACGCCTGCGCCGCCCCGACCGCGGTCGCGGTGTCACCGAAGCAGTCCGGCGCGAGCAGCACACGCATCCACGCAGTCTGGTCGACCGGGAAGCAGGCCGTCTCGCCGGCAGTTGTCGTCTGTGCGACGATAAGGAGGTGGAGAGCCAGATGACCGAACGTCTGCTGATTGATGACCCGCTCATGCCGGGGGTGGAGCACACGCCGCTCGCCCTGCTGCTGCTGGGCCGTCGGCGCGACCCTGCCTCCGAGCGGGGCGTCGACTGCCCGGGCGAGCTGCCGGCGGCGTCCGATCCCTCGCTGGTGGCCCGTGCCCGCGCCGCCAAGGCCGCGCTCGGCGACAAAGTCTTTGTCCTCGGCCACCACTACCAGCGCGACGAGGTCATCGAGTTCGCCGACGTCACCGGTGACAGCTTGAGACTGGCCCAGCTGGCGGCGGCCCGCCCGGATGCGCCGTACATCGTGTTCTGCGGGGTGCACTTCATGGCCGAGTCCGCCGACATCCTCACCGGACCGGGCCAGGCCGTCGTGCTGCCCGATCTCGCGGCCGGCTGCTCGATGGCCGACATGGCGAGCTTCGAGCAGGTCGAGGACTGCTGGGACGTCCTGGTCGAGGCCGGGGTCGCCGAGGTGACCGTGCCGGTGAGCTACATGAACTCCTCGGCGGCGATCAAGGGCTTCACCGGTCGGCACGGCGGCACGATCTGCACCTCCTCCAACGCTCGGCGGGCGCTCGACTGGGCCTTTTCCCGCGGCGAAAAAGTGCTGTTCCTGCCCGACCAGCACCTCGGCCGCAACACCGCCGTCCGCGAGCTGGGCCTCGCTCTCGAGGACTGCGTCGTGTTCGACCCGCACAAGCCCGGCGGTGGGCTCACCCCGGAGCAGTTGCGGGCCGCCAAGATGCTGCTGTGGAAGGGCCATTGCTCGGTGCACGGCCGGTTCACCAAGGCCAGCGTCGATGAGGTGCGCGAGCGGGTCCCGGGCGTGCAGGTGCTGGTGCATCCCGAGTGCCGGCACGAGGTCGCCGAGGCGGCCGACCTCGTCGGGTCGACCGAGTTCATCATCGCCACCCTCGACGCGGCGCCGGCCGGCTCGAAGTGGGCGATCGGCACCGAGCTCAACCTGGTCCGTCGGCTTGCCCTGGCGCACCCGGACAAGACCGTGGTGTTTTTGGACAAGGCGGTCTGCTTCTGCTCGACGATGAATCGGATCGACCTGCCCCACCTGGTCTGGGCGCTCGAATCCCTCGTCCGCGGGGAGGTCGTCAACCAGATCAGCGTCGAGCCGCAGACCGCCCGCTGGGCCAAGGCCGCACTCGACCAGATGCTCGCGTTGCCCTGACGGCTAACCTCCTCAGGTGACCGAGAGCTCAGGCAAGGGCCGCCCGACGCCCAAGCGCAGCGATGCCCAGAAGCGGCGCACCGGGCCGGTGTCACCGCCCCCGGCCACCCGCCGCGAAGCAGCCAAGCGCCTGCGTGAGCAGCAGGCCAGCGGCCGCAAGCGGCTGCGCGACGGGACCATCGCCGGCGACGAGCGCGCCATGCTGCCCCGCGACGCCGGTCCGGTCCGGCGACTGGTGCGCGACACAGTGGACGGCCGGCGCAGCCTCGGGATCCTCCTGCTGCCCTCGGCGTTCATCCTGATCGTCACCCAGTACACCAAGCAGACGACCCTGTTCACCGTCGCGGTGGTGCTCTGGGTCGCCACGATCGTCGCCGTGGTGATCGACATGACCATCACCGCGCGGCGCATCCGCGGCGGGATCCGCCGCGACTTTCCGGGGGAGGTCAAGGTGCGGGGCCACGTCGCGTACGGGCTGCTACGCACAACGGTCTTCCGGCGCTTTCGGATGCCGCCCGCCCGGGTCGGGGTCGGCGGCGCCGGCTGAG
>JAYTOZ010000335.1:0-2223 GCA_043747515.1 Frankiales bacterium
CGTCGGGCCGGTCGGGCTAATCCGGCATGTTGCACGGCGCGCCTCCTGGGACTGGTGGGGTTCCTGGTGTATTGCACCTCGGCAGCCACCGGTCAACCCCTGAGCGCCGGCCGAGCCTGGGAATCCTGCCCGTCCCCCGTTCGTTGAGGCCTTTGACACCTTTGAAGCGGAGGCCCCCATGAGTGACCGCGTCCTACGAGGCAGTCGTCTCGGGTCGGTCAGCTACGAGAGCGACCGGCACACCGAGTTCGCCCCGCGCACCCTGACCGCGTACGACTGTGCCCGCGGCCACGCGACCTCGGTGCCGTTCGCCGCCGAGGCCGACATCCCGCCGACCTGGGAGTGCAAGGTCTGCGGCGGCACTGGCCTTCGCCGGGACGTCGAGCAGCCCGAGCCCAAGCAGGCCAAGCACGTCCGGACCCACTGGGACATGCTGCTGGAGCGGCGTAGCGTGGCCGAGCTCGAACACGTGCTCGCCGAGCGGTTGGCGGTGCTGCACGCCCACCAGGGCCAGGTGCGGGCCGCGCTCAAGCTGGAGCAGAAAGCCAAAAAGAGCGCCTGAGCGGGGTTCAGTCGGGTTCGACGATTTCCCCCTCGATCACCCCGTGCGGCGTGCTCGGGGCTGGCGGGGTCGGGCGTTGGCGCGGGGCCCCACCGAGCAGTTGTCGGGTGGCGACCCCGGTGAGCAACCGGCGTAGCAGCGCCCGGGTCGGTGCCAGCAGGCAGAGCACCCCGAACACGTCGGTGACAAAGCCCGGCGTCAGCAGCAGCGCCCCGCCGAGCACCACGAGCGCGCCGTCAGCGACCTCCCGGCCGGGGACCCGCTGCTCATTCAACGCCACCCGCAGCGCCCGCCACGCCCGCCGACCCTCACGGCGGAACAGCGCAGCGCCCAGCAGCGCGTCGGCGATGAGCAGGGCGATGGTCGGCAGCACGCCGATCGCCTGGCCGACGGTGATGATGACGTACAGCTCGACGACGGGCACGACCAGGAACGCCAGGACGAGCAGCAGCGGCATCACGGTTTTCGGACGGTGCGCTTGGACCGGCGGGACCGCAGCCCCCAGATGGTCACCCGCCACAACGCCTCGACGACGATGGCCCGGCTCATCTTGGACTCGCCTCGTTCGCGCTCGACGAAGGTGATCGGCACCTCGACGACGCGGTGGCCGGCCCGCCAGGCCTGCCAGACCAGGTCGACCTGGAAGCAGTAGCCCTGCGAGGCGATGTCGCCGGTGAGCAGCGCATCAAGGACCGGTCGCCGGTAGGCGCGGTACCCGCCGGTCGCGTCGGCGAGTGGCAGCCCGAGCAGCAGCCGGGTGTAGGCGTTGCCGCCGCGCGAGAGCAGCGTTCGCGAACGTGGCCAGTTGACGACCGCTCCCCCGGGCACCCACCGGCTGCCGAGCACGACATCGGCGTGCTCCAGCGCCGCCAGCAGGTCGGGCAGTTGCTCGGGGGCATGTGAGCCGTCCGCGTCCATCTCGACGACGACGTCGTAGCCCTGCTCTCTGGCCCAGTCGAAGCCGGCGATGTACGCCGCGCCGAGGCCCTGCTTGCCCGACCGGTGCAGCACCTGCGCCCAGCTCTGCTGCCCGGCGAGGGTGTCGGCGATCCGGCCGGTGCCGTCCGGGCTGTTGTCGTCGACGACGAGCAGGTCGGCGTCCGGCACGGCGGCGTGCAGCCGGCCGGCGATGATCTCAAGGTTGTCCCGCTCGTTGTAGGTCGGGACGATGACCAGCACCCGGCCGACACTCATCGACGACGCCCCACCGCGACGACGAGCGCGGCCACGCCGGACAGGACCAGCACCAGCTCGGGGAGCGCGCCGAGACGGGTGGCCACGGTCCTGCCGCCGCGGACGGGGACCTGCGCCACCAGCAGCGCCCGGCTGAAGACGCCGGACCGCTGTTGCAGCGCCCCGTCGGGTGCGATCACCGCCGAGACCCCGCTGGTGGCGGCGACGAGCACCGCACGGCCGTGCTCGACGGCCCGCAGCCGGCTCATCGCCAGCTGCTGGCTGGTCTGGCCGCTCCGGCCGAACGTCGCGTTGTTGGTCTGCACGACCAGCAGCCTGCCCCCTGCCGTCACGACATCACGCACGAGCCGGTCGTAGGCGACCTCGAAGCAGATGACGTCACCGACCCGCACCCGGCCGACCTGCAGCACCCCCGGCCGCGTCCCGGCGGCGAAGTCACGGGCGACGAGGTCGACCTTGTCGCTGAG
>JAYTOZ010000336.1:0-2992 GCA_043747515.1 Frankiales bacterium
CCGAGTCCGATCCCGCCAAGGGCGGCTCCCCAGCCAGCCGCCCCTAACCGGCCCCCACCCCACTCCCGGCCCCCACCCCCGTCCCGGTGATCCACGCAAGCCGAGGCACCCCTGTGCTCTTCGCTGACGTACCCAGTCATCCGTGGGTCACCGGGGGCGGTCGAGGTGGTAGCACCGATCACAGTCGGCGGTTTCCGGCGTAGGGAGCTCGCCAGCCCACGCCCGGGCAGATCCTGGCGTTCCGGTTGCCAACACGGCGCCCTCAGGGCCACCAGGTCGTCAGGATCGCGCCAGGGTGGCTGGGGGCGACCCGTTCAAGCCGGGTCGAGGCCCATCGGGCCGTATGCCCTGCGGTCGTCCTCGAACAGCGACACCGCATGCACCCCGGCGGCCCGCAGCTCGCGCCAGACCTCACCCACCCACGACTCCGCGTCGGCCTGCGTCGGGAAGGCCTCCTGCTCGGGGGCGTCGGCCGCAGCCTGCACCGGCTCGCCATCGGGTCCCTCGTACCGCCACTGCCAGCTCATCTGCGAGAGGCTAGGGGCATGCGGATCAGGTTGCTCGGCACGGGGTCGGCCGACGGGTGGCCGAACCCGTGGTGCGCCTGTTCGTCCTGCGCCGCGGCGGCTGCGCAGGGGGTTGTCCGTGGCCAGACCAGCGTGCTCGTCGACGACCGGCTGCTCATCGATCTCGGCCCGGACGGCCCGCGGGCGGCGGTCCGCCAAGGTGCCTCGCTCGCGAACGTCGTGGCGGTGCTCATCACCCACGGTCACGAGGACCACCACGCTCCCGCCATCTGGGTGTGGCGCAGCTGGGCGAGCCCCCGGGGCCAACTCGTCCTGGTCGCGCCACCGCAGGTGCTGACAGCGGCCGACCGGCTCGACAACCACGTCACGACAACCGAGATCGCGCCGGGCGAACGGGTGCAGGTCGCCGGCTACGACGTGGTCGCGCTGCCCGCCGAGCATCCGCTCGGCGCCGTGCTGTACGACGTGACCGGGCCCGACGGCGGCCGGTTGCTCTACGCCACCGACACCGGGGTCCTGCCCGAGGCGGCCGTCGAGTTGGCCCGGGACCGGGCCTACGACGTCGTCCTGCTCGAGCTGGCCGGGTCGCCGATCCCGTCGCACCTGACCCTGACGACCTGGCCGGCGCAGGTGGACCGGCTGCGCGCGGTCGGGGCGGTCGGTGCGGCCACCCAGGTGCTCGCCGTGCACCTGGGGCACGGCAACCCGCCGCCGGACGAGCTCGACCGCCGGCTCGCCGCGCTCGGGGCGCGGGCCGGCCGCGACGGCGAGGTCGTTGATACGGCCCGGCCCGGCCGGCGGGTGCTGGTGCTCGGCGGGCAGAGCTCCGGCAAGTCGGCGTGGGCCGAGCAGCGCCTGACCGGGGCGGTGACCTACGTCGCGACGGCTCCCCCGCGGCCCGGTGACGACGACTGGGCGCAGCGGGTGCAGGCCCACGCCGTACGCCGTCCGGGGGCCTGGCGCACCATCGAGACGGGCGATGTCGCCGGGGTGCTGCGCAGCGCGGACGGGCCGGTCCTCGTCGACGACCTCGGCCTGTGGCTGGTGCGGGTCCTCGACGACCACTGGGACGACCGGCACACTGGCCGGGCCGCCTTCGATGTGGCCCTGGCCGACCTGCTGGACGCCTGGCGCACGACCCGGGCGAGCGTGGTCCTGGTGACCCCCGAGGTCGGCTCCGGCGTGGTGCCGGGCACGCTGGCCGGCCGGCTGTTCGCCGATCTGCTGGGACGGGCCAACACCGCGCTCGCCGGGGCGGCGGACGAGGTCGTGCAGGTCGTCGCCGGCCAGGCCCGGCGGCTTCGGTGAGCGGCCCGGCTGACCTCGGCCGGCTGGGTGAGGAGTTGGAACGGCTGCTCGGCTGGCCCCCGGTCGCCCCCGCGCAGGTCCGGGCGCTGGATCTACGCGACGGTGCGGGGCTCGCAGCCGGCCGCGCAGAGGCCGATGCGCTGGCCGACGCCGGGGTCGAGCTCGTCCTGCTCGATGCTGAGGGCGACCCGGTCGAGTCCGTCGTCGCGATCGCGGTGCTGCTCGACCTCGAGCCGGTCGCCGCGCTCGGCACCGAGCCGACGCCCGAGTGGGCGGCCCAGGTCGTCCGGGTCCGGACCGGGCTCGCCACCTCCCGGCAGCAGCTGGCTGACCCGGCCCAGCTCGTCGGGGACGGCCTGCTCGGGCGGCTCACCGGCTTGCTCGAGGGCTGCGCGGCCCGGCGTACCCCGGTCGTTCTCAGCGGCGGCACCCTCGTCGCGGCCGCCGCCCTCGTGGCGCACCGGCTCGCACCTGCCGCGCCGCGCTGGTGGCTGGCCGGCGAGCGGGCGACGTCGGTTGCCGGCCGGGCCGCCTTCAGCGCCATCGGCCTCGAGCCGTTGCTCGACGTCGGCGTCACCGCCGGCGGCCCGCAGCTGACGCTGGCGCTGCTGCGCGCCGGGACCGAGCTCGCCGGTGGGTGACGGGCTGCGGCTGGCCCTGACGACCCTGACCGTGGCGCGGGTGCGCGGGCCGCGCTCGCTGGACCGGCACACCGCCGGCGCCGCAATGGCCCTCGCGCCGGTGGTCGGGCTCGGCCTGGGGCTGGTCGCCGCCGCGGTGCTCAGCGGCTTCGGTCGGCTCACCCGCGCCGGGACGCCGCCGCTGCTGGCCTGCGCGCTGACCGTTGCCACGCTGGCCGTGTTGACACGCGGGCTGCACCTGGACGGCCTCAGCGATCTCGCCGACGGGCTCGGCTCCTACCTGCCCGCCGAGCGGGCCCGGGCGGTGATGAAGCAGCCGGACGTCGGGGCGCTCGGCCTCGCCGCCGTCGTGCTGGTGCTGCTCGTCCAGGTCGGCGCGCTGCTCGGTGCGGTCCAGAGCGGCCGGGGCACGGTCAGCACGGTGCTCTCGGTCGTGCTCGGGCGGATCGCGGTGACCGCGGCCTGCCGGTCGACCCCGGCCGCGGCGCCGGATGGGCTCGGGGCGCTGGTGGCCGG
>JAYTOZ010000337.1:0-3987 GCA_043747515.1 Frankiales bacterium
ACCCTGATGGAGGAGACCATCAGCCGGATGGCCGGCAGCCAGCACGGCAGCCGCAAGAGCGTCGACGACCTGGAGGCGATGGTCCGGGCCGCCGGACGCACCCCCCGCCAGCGCACGACGACCTACGGCACGGTTCCCGACGAGCGCTGGCAGGCGGCCCGCCGTCCTGGTGCGCCTGGACTGCTGCCACTGCTGCCATGAGCAGGGACAGCGTGCGGCTGGGGCCGGTCACCGCGATCACCGACGTCCCGGCGTACGCGGTGACAGCCGTCGTGCCCGTGAAGTTGCTGGCGCTCGCGAAGTCGCGGCTCGCCCTGCCGCTCGAGCAGCGCCGGGCCCTCGCGCTCGCCTTCGCGCTCGACACGGTTGCGGCTCTGTCGGGCAGCCCCCACGTGGGGGCGATCGTCGTGGTCACCGCCGACCCGGATGTCGAGCGCTGCCTACAGGGGCAGCCGGTGCAGCTGCTCCACGACGTCGGGGAGGGCCTGCTGCGAGCGGTGCAGGCCGGCTGCCGCACGGCCGCCTCGTGGTGGCCGAGCGCAGGGGTGGCCGTGGTCCCGGCCGACCTCCCCTGCCTGTCCTCCCAGGACGTGACGCAGGTGCTTCGGCTCGCGCAGCGCGTCGACGGCGCGTTCGTGCCGGACAGCGCGACGACGGGGACGACCTTCATCGTGTGTCCGCCCGGGCGGCCGATGCTCGCTCAGTACGGGCCGGGCTCCGCGGCCGCGCACCGGGCCCTCGGGCTGCGGAGTCTGGACGACGCGCCCCTGCAGGCCCGGCACGATGTCGACACCCTCACCGACCTGCAGGCGGCCGCGGTCCTCGGCCTCGGCGCGCAGACAGCTGCTCAGGTCGACGCCCTGGCGCTCCTCGGGCCGTGGTCCTCGCTGACGGCTTGAGTCGACCCGGCCGGCCAGCCTCACTCCTCGGCGGCCGACCACCCGGTCACGCCGACGATGCGGCATACGAGCACGCGATGGAAGGGCTTGTCGGCGTACTGGGGGACGGTGCCCGCCAGCCGGTTGGCGAGGTCGTCCACCAGCTCGGCCGACGGGCCGTCGACGTGCTCGAGGTCCGCCCGCACCCACCACAGGCGCGACCAGTCTTCGGTGTCCCAGTGCTCGATGAGCAGCGAGCCGCGCGGGTCAGCCTCCAGGTTGTCCTCGCGCTGGAGCCGGGAGGACGCCTTGGGCTTCACACGGTCGATCGGCACCCCGACGTGGCCGTCGTCGCTGACCGCGTAGACGACGGGCTGCGGGTCGGGGCCACGCTCGGGGTGGAGCGTGGCGAGGACGCCGTGCACGTTCGCTGCGAGCCGGCTGCGCGCCTGCTCGCTGCTGAGCCTCATCGCTGGCTGCCGAGAGTGACGGACAGGCGGGTCAGGTGCTCCGGGTGGGACATGTGCGGACGGTAACTCCGCTGAGGTTGCCCCGCCAGTGTCCGGACCGGCAGCATCCGGGGCCTTGACCCTTCGGCGGAGGTAGTGGGCATGAACCTGGCGACGTGGGTGGAGCGCAACGGCCGGCGGTTCCGCGAGGAGCCGGCGCTCGCCGAGGGCGAGCGGGTGCACGCGAACTGGGGCGAGTTCGCCGCCCGCACCGCTGCAGCCGCCGCCGGGCTGCGTGACGACCTCAGCCTCTCGCCCGGGGACCGGGTCGCCATCGTGATGGGCAACCGCCCCGAGTACCTCGAGGTGATGTACGCGGTCTGGCACGCGGGCCTGGTCGCCGTCCCGGTCAACGCCCGCCTGCACCACAACGAGATCGCCTACGTCCTGCAGGACAGCGGATCGGCCGTAGTCGTCACCGACGACGAGCACGCGGACGACATCCGACCCCTGGTGGACCGGCTCGACCGGCTGCAGGCCGCCGTCCTCGCGCCCGGCGAGCAGTGGGACCGGCTCACCGCGACCTTGCCGATGCCGGTCGTCGACCGGGCGCCCGCCGACCCGGCCTGGCTCTTTTACACGAGCGGCACGACCGGGCGGCCCAAGGGTGCGGTGCTGACCCACCGCAACCTGCTCATGATGTCGCTCAGCTACTTCGCCGACATCGACCCCGTGGCGCCGCAGGACTGCGTCCTGCACGCCGCGCCGCTCTCGCACGGCGCCGGGCTGTACGGGCTGCCGCACGTGGCGCGCGGAGCCGTGAGCGTCTTCCCCGGCCCGGCGAGCTTCGACGGCGCACTGCTCACCACCCTCCTGCGCCGCTGGCCGGGGATGTCGTTCTTCGCCGCGCCGATCATGGTCAAGCGGCTGGCCACCGACCCGGGCCTCGCCGGCGCCGACCTCTCGCGCCTGAAGACGATCGTCTACGGGGGGGCGCCGATGTACCTGGCCGACCTCGAGCTGGCTCTGGACGCCTTCGGTCCGCGCCTCGCGCAGATCTACGGGCAGGGCGAGACGCCGATGACGATCACCTCGCTGTCGAAGACGGACCACGCCGACCGCGACCACCCGTCCTGGCGCGAGCGGATGCAGAGCGTCGGCTTCCCGCGCACCGACGTCGAGGTCCATGTGGTCGACGACGAGGGGCGCCCGTTGCCCGTCGGCGAGTCCGGCGAGGTCGTCGTCCGCGGCGACGTCGTCATGTCCGGCTACTGGGGCCAGCCCGACGCCACAACCGAGACGCTGCGGGACGGTTGGTTGCACACCGGTGACGTCGGCAGCTTCGACGACGACGGCTTCCTGACGCTGCGGGACCGGTCGAAGGACCTGATCATCAGCGGCGGCATGAACATCTACCCGCGCGAGGTCGAGGAGGCGCTGCTGTGCCACCCGTCGGTCCAGGCCGCCGCCGTCGTCGGGCGGCCCGACCCGGAGTGGGGCGAAGCGGTCGTGGCGTTCGTCGTCTCGGCTGCGGGCGCGCCGCCGTCGGTCGAGGACCTCGACCGGACCTGCCTCGAGCGGATCGCCCGGTTCAAGCGGCCGAAGGAGTACCGCTTCGTCGACGCTCTGCCGACGAGCAACTACGGCAAGGTGCTCAAGCGCGAGCTGCGGGAGCTGCTGCGCGACCCCGTGGGGCCGACGCACCAGTCCTGACCCGGGTCGGCTGGACGCAAGATCGACGATGCTGTTAGGTGCATCACACAGTTCCGACGACGCTTGTGCGCCGCTGGACCTGCCCACCCGTCCCTTGAGGCCTCAGGAGGCCGTCCGCCCATGAAGCTGGCCCTGTACCTGCCGAACTTCCGCAACCACGTCACCGTCAAGGAGCTCGAAGACCTCACAGACCTTGCCGAGGAGCTCGACTTCGACTCCGTCTGGACGCTCGACCGCGTCATCGTCCCCGAGGCGTCCGACCGTTCGGAGATGAAGTACCCGTTCGGGATGATGGAGCAGTTTCCCCTCCAGATGCCGGTCGCCGCGCGGGGCCAGTGGTTCCAGGGGTGGCCGCTGCTGCCCTGGCTCGCGGCCCGGACCTCGAAGGTCCGCATCGGGATGAGCATCACCGACACGCCCTACCGCTCCCCCGGCGTGTTCGCCGCCGAGTGCGCGACGATCGACCACCTGTCGGGCGGCCGGCTGAACGTCGGTCTCGGCGCCGGCTGGATGCCCGAAGAGTTCGCCGCCGCGAGCGCCACGCACCTATTCCCCCGTCGGCACGCGCACGTGCGGGAAACGATCGAGATCTGCCAGGGCATCTGGCAGAACGAGACGTTCGAGTACCACGGCGAGTTCGCCGACTTCGAGCCCGCCGGCTTCGGCTACCAGCCGTTGCAGAAGCCGCACCCACCCATCTACTTCAGCGGGCTCAAGGACGCCAAGCGCTCCGCCAAGCGGGTCGCGAAGTACGGCCTGTCGGGCTGGATCGGCATCCAGGACACGCCGCGCGAGCTGACGGAGTGGCGCACCGCCATCGCCCAGGAGCTCGGGGAGCTCGGCAGGAGCATCGACGACCTCGACATGTGCAGCATGATCTGGTTCACGATCACCGACACCGAGGTCGACCAGACCGACAACCGCAAGGTGTCCAACATCCTGGTCGG
>JAYTOZ010000338.1:0-3183 GCA_043747515.1 Frankiales bacterium
GGATCACCGACCCCGACGGCAACACTCTGGACGTGCGACACCGCACCGGCGACCTCAGCGTTCCCGCCGGACTTGCTGAAGTCGTGACAGGAGTCTTAGGGCTGGATGACCGGTCCCAGGCACGCGTGCGGGTTCGGGCCGCCGCAGCGGCGACCAGGACGAGCGACACCACGCTGGAGCTCGCTAGGATTTACGCCATTCCGGCCGCTGCGGACGGGACCAGACAGAGCCTGGCCAGCATCGAGCTAGGCGGCGGCTTCGCCAAAGCCGACCTCGGCAGACTGACCCCCGTCGAGTTCGAGATGATCCACCACAGCACCCCTCAGACGGCGACCGCCGCCTGACCCCCAGTGTCAACCGAACCCTGGGCAGACCCGGGCGTTAGGTTGCGGATGTCGGCCAGAACGTCGGGAAGCGGCTGCGAGGTAGAAACGTGGAACAGATGGTTGCCCGGAAGCAGATTCACGGCGTGGACTTGCCGGAGCGGTTGAGTTATCGGTTGAAGCGCAGGTTGCTGGGTGCTCCTTTGACGAACGAGCAGCTCAGTGAAGAGCGGCTGAGTACTCCGATCGCCTTGGGGGTGTTGGCGCCGGACTGCATTAGCTCGTCGGCGTACGGCACGGAAGAGATCTTGATTGAGCTGCTGCCCGTCGCGGCGCTGGGTGCGTTCGCGTTGTTGCTGCCGATCGCCGGTGTGATCATCTTTATTCTGGTGCTGACAACACTGTCCTACCGGGAGGTCGTGAGCGTCTACACCAAGGCTGGTGGCTCGTATGTGGTGGCACGGGAGAACTTTGGGCCGCGGGTAGCGCAAATCGCGGCGGTTGCGTTGCTTATCGACTACGTCGTTACAGTCGCGGTGCAGGCCGCTGCCGGGACCGTGGCGGTGGCCTCGGCGATCCCCGCGGTCGGCCCCTACAGCTTGGAGCTGACCATCACGGTGGTTTTGCTGCTGGCCTACGGCAACCTGCGGGGGATCAAGGAGGCCGGCCGAGCGTTCGCGTTCCCGACCTACTTCTTCGCTGTGGCGATGGGGCTAGTGATCGTGATCGGGCTGGTGCGGGCGGTGTTTTTCAGCTTGCCGGTGCTGGACCCCTACCACCTCAAGGGCGTTTCGATCGGTCGGGGTCACGGTTTCTTGATGGGCGCCAGCGTCTTGATCTTGTTGCGGGCGTTCGCAAACGGTGGGTCATCACTGACTGGTCTGGAGGCGATTAGCAACGGGGTCGGCGCGTTCCGCACCCCTGAGGGGATCAACGCCCGCCGGGCGCTGGTCATCATGAGCTGCACGCTGGGGTTCCTGGTCATCGGGGTGACGTTGCTGGCCTACCTCACGCACGCCTCGCCCTATGGCAGTGGCTACCCCTCGATCATCAGTCAGGAAACGCAGCTGGTCTTCGGTAGCGGCCCGGTGGGCCAGGTGTTGTTCTATGTGGTGCAGGCCGCGACCGCGCTGATCCTCTACACCGGCGCAAACACCAGCTTTAACGGTTTCCCGTTCCTGGCCAGTTTCGTGGCCGACGATGCGTTCCTGCCCCGGCAGCTACGCCGTCGTGGCCACCGCCTGGTGTTCTCCAACGCCATCATCGTGCTGACGATCGTGGCGGTGGTGCTGCTGCTGGTCACCGGCGCGAACGTCAACAGTCTGGTGCCTTTCTACGCAATCGGGGTGTTCACCGGCTTCACCATGGCCGGGTTTGGGATGGCCAAGCACCACCTGCGGTTACGCGAGGGCGGCTGGCGTCGCAAGTTCGTCATCAACGCTGCGTCGGGCGCCGCCTCGTTGATCATTGTGGGGATCTTCGCGATCGTGAAGTTCACCGAAGGCGCGTGGGTCGTGGTCGTGTTGTTCCCAGTGGGGGTGCTAGTGCTCATCAGGCTCAACAAGGAGTACCGGCGGGAAGAAGCCGCCCTGACCGCGGTCGGCGGTGACCAGGTCGATGAGGTGCCGCGCTACTCCCGACACGTCGTGCTGGTGCTGGTCGACGCCTATGATTTGGCAACGTTGGCAGCCGTTCGGTATGGCAAGACCTTGCGCGGCACCGAGCTGCGGGCGGTCCACTTCGTGTTGGACTCCACCCGCTCCACGCAGCTCCAGGCGCGTTGGGAAGCGACCGGCGCGCACCTGCAGCTGGAGCTCATTGACTGCCCGGACCGCCGGCTGGGCCGAGCGGTGCTGGACCTCGTCGCAAACATCAGCTCGACCAGCACCCGGGTCACTGTTCTGCTCCCCCGCCGCGGCTACTCGGCGTTGTTCGGTCGATTGCTGCACGACCAGACCGCGGAACGGCTCGCCCGGGTCGTCAGCCGCCTGCCGAACGCCTCCGCCACGATCGTGCCCTACGACGCCAGCCCGCGGCTTGAAGCCGTAGACCGCGGCCAGATCGAGGTCGCTGAGCCTGGTCAAAATCAACCCGTTCCCTCTACCAGCGCCGAAGCGGCTCCCCAAGCAGGACGCCCTGACCCGCTGCTGGCCTACCGTGCCCCACGGCCCCCGCCCGGAGCGACCGGTGCCGGCGAACTGCAGCGCGGCGCTGTGGTTCAAGTCCAGGGCCGGGTCCGTTCCGTGCGGATCGCCTCGATCGCGGACACACCCGTGTTCACCTGCGACGTCGTGGACTCCACCGGCACCGTCACAGTCATGTTTTACGGCCGGCGGCAGATCCGCGGCATCGACGCTGGTTCCATCGTCCGGCTCGACGGGCGAGTCAGCCACCGCGGCGGCAAATCAGTGCTGGCCAACCCCAAGTATGAACTGCTCCCCAAAACTTCGGCCTGACAGCGGCCGTCATGCTGATCCGGTTGACTCCGCCGACGCGTGCGCCGCGGCGGCGGCCGGCCGCGCTGACCGCTGCGGCGGTTCAGAGTTCAGTGGACCCTTGATGGGCAGTCCACGCCTCTCCGGGAAAGCTCAGCGCCGAGCTAGGGATCGCTGTCGGGTGCGCCTGCACGGCTGTTTGATCATGAGCGTCGATCGCTCACCGACCAGGTCATGACGCGGACATGGCCGAGAACGGCCGGGGGGCGGCGTCATGCTCGATCTGACTGACGAACTCTTGCACCATCCAGGTACGCAGGGCGCGCACCTTCGGTGTGGATGCGAGCGCCAGGAAACGGGTCTGCCGGCATAGCGCGTCACGCTCACCTGCGGACATGTCCTCGCTGCCCGACGAACTGGAGCCG
>JAYTOZ010000339.1:0-11264 GCA_043747515.1 Frankiales bacterium
ACACTGACAACTTTGGTCACACTTGCCACATCAGTCCCAAGCGCTCTACCGTCCCGCACCGGGACGCCGTCGAGCGGAAGACACCGATGACCAGCCACCGCACCAGTCACCGCCAGTTCAGCCACGCCGCCGGAGCAGTCCGGCTCGTCGGTCTGCTGGTCCTGCTCACCGCCGTGCTCACCGCCGGCGCGCCGTCGGTCATCCGGATCGGCTGGGGCGACACCCTCAGCGCAATTGCCCAGCGGCACCACACGACCGTCGCGAAGCTGATCGCGCTGAACCACCTGCCGGGCAACGGGACGATCTATGCCGGCGCGCTCCTCCGGCTGCCCATGCCCGGCCCGCAGCTGCGCCCGTACGCCGTACGCCCGGGCGACACGCTGTCGGGCCTCGCCGGTCGCTACGGCACCACCACCGACGACCTGCGCAGGCGCAACCACCTCGGGGGCAACCGCCTGCAGATCGGCCAGCACCTGGTCATCGCCGTCCGTCGGACCGGCGCACCGCGACCCGTCGTCCACATCCCGGGCGCCGTGCTGCAGTCCGTCGCCGAGCACCGGGCCACCCTGGCCGGGCAGTCCCGCCCGAGCCGGCGGCAGGTCCGCCAGCTGATCGCCGCCTCGGCCCGCCGGCACGGCGTCGACGTGTCGTTCGCGCTGGCCGTCGCCTACCAGGAGAGCGGCTTCCAGCAGCAGGTCGTCTCCCCCGTCGACGCGATCGGGGTCATGCAGGTCCTGCCCAGCACCGGCCGGGCGCTGGACCAGGCCTTCGGACGGCACTTCGACCTGCTCACGGCGCGCGACAACATCGAGGCCGGCGTGCTGCTGCTACGCCAGCTGCTGCAGAGCACCGCGGACTGGCGCGGCGCGCTCGCCGGCTACTACCAGGGGCTGGGGTCGCTGCAGGCGCAGGGGATGCTGCCGCAGACGCACGCCTACATCCGCAGCGTCGCCGTCCTGCGCCCACGGTTCCGGAACGGCTGAGCCGCTCCGGGGCCGGGCGTGGAGCGCGCCTGCGCGGCCCGCGCACCCGGACGACCTACAGTGGCGTTCCGATGGAGACGACCGCCGAGGACCTCATCGACCCCCTGGTGGGCCGCTTGCTCGACGACCGCTACCGCCTCGACAGCCTGATCGCCCGCGGCGGCATGGCAACGGTCTTCCTCGGCAACGACACCCGACTCGACCGCACCGTGGCGGTCAAGGTGATGCACCGGGCGCTCGCCGACGACCCGGAATTCGTGGCCCGCTTCACCCGGGAGGCGCGGGCGTCGGCGCGACTTTCGAGCGCCGAGGTCGTGGCCGTCTATGACCAGGGCACCGACGCCCGCACCGGGCTCGCCTACCTCGTCATGGAGCACGTCCGTGGCCGCAACCTGCGCGACCTGCTGCGCGAGCGCGGGGCGCTGCCGCCGGACCAGGCGCTCGAGCTGATGGAGCCGGTGCTGGTCGCGCTGGCCGCGGCGCACGCCGCTGGGCTCGTTCACCGCGACATCAAGCCCGAGAACGTCCTGCTCGCCGACGACGGTCGAGTCAAGGTCGCCGACTTCGGCCTCGCTCGGGCGGTCGAGGCCAGCAACCTCACCGCGACCACCGGCCTGCTCATCGGCACCGTCGCCTACCTGGCACCCGAACAGGTCGAGACCGGCCGCGCCGATGCCCGCTCCGACGTCTACGCCGCCGGCATCCTGCTGTGGGAGGCCCTGACCGGGCACCAGCCCTACACCGGCGAGACTCCCCTGTCGGTCGCCCTGCAGCACGTCCGCAGCCAGGTGCCGGCTCCCTCCACCGTCGTCGCGCGGCTGCCTCCGGCGGTCGACGCCCTGGTGCTCCGGGCGACCCGGCGCGACCCGGCCGACCGGCCGGCGGACGGCCGGGCGTTGCTGGCCGAGCTGCGGGCCGTGCGGTCCACCCTGCAGACCGACCGCACTGGCGTACGCCGGGCCGATGGCCAGCAGAGCGCCCTGCACCGCACCCTGGTCGTCCCGCTGCCCGAGCCGGTTGCGGCGTCGTCTCCCCCGATCACCGGGCCACCGACCGCGGCGGCCGGCCCAGCCCGGCCGCGTCGGCGCCGCCGTGGACGCATCGCCCTGGCCGTCATCGCCCTGCTGGCGTTGCTCGCGGGCGGCGGCGGCTACTACCTCGGGCAGGTGCGGTTCACCACGACCCCTGGTGTGCTGGGCCTGGACAATGCGGCCGCCCGTCAGGCGCTCACCAAGGGGGGCCTCAGGATCCAGCTCGGCCAGGCGGTCAGCAGCGAGGCGATCCCGGTCGGGGAGGTGCTTGGTCAGTCGCCACGACCGGGCGCCCGGATCGGCAGGCACGGGGTCGTGACGCTCGTGTTCTCCCTCGGCCCAGACCGTCGGCGGGTGCCCGACGTCGTCGGGTCGACCGAGTCGGCCAGCCGGGCGGCCCTCACCGCAGCCGGCCTGGCCTATCGCAGCACCGCGCTGGTGTTCTCCCGGACGGTGGCCAAAGGCGTCGTCCTGCGCACCGACCCGGCGGCGGGGAGCCGGCTCAAGCCGGGCACCCCCGTCGCGCTGATCGTCAGCAAGGGCGTGCAACAGGTCGCCGTCCCCGACGTACGTGGGAAGGACGTCGCTGCCGCAACGGCCGCCCTGGGCAAGGCCGGTTTCGTCGTGACGACCAGCCAGGCGTTCAGCGACACCGCCGCCAAGGGCAGCGTGCTGGACCAGTCGCCGAACCGCGGATCGATCGACCTCGGATCGACCGTCGCCCTGGTCGTCAGCAAGGGACCGGACGTCGTGAAGCTCCCCGACCTGACCGGCGACGACCGGGACCGAGCTGTCGGTGCCCTGCAGGCACTCGGTCTCAAGACCAACGTGCTGGCCTTCCCCGGCGGCCCGGGCCTCGTGCTGCGGACCAGTCCCGGCGGCGGGACGGTGGTCCGGCGTGGCTCGACGGTGACCCTCTACGCGTTCTAAACGGTCGGTCTGCCACCCTTCCTGGGTGCCACCCCGCAAACCCTCCGCCGTGGGCAGTCACGTCCCCGTCGCCGGGGGTCTGGTGAAGGGTTTGGCCTACGCCCGCGAGATCGGCGCCGCCGCGGTGCAGGTCTTCGTGTCCAACCCCCGAGGCTGGGCGCCGAGCGCGGGTGACCCGGTCCACGACGAGGCCTTCCGGCGGCGCTGCAGCGACGACGGGATCCCGGCCTTCGTACACGCCCCCTACCTCGTCAACTTCGGCTCACCGACCAAGGTGACGCTCGACCGGAGCATCGAGGCAGTCCGGCACGCCCTGCGACGGGGCGCCGCGATCGGCGCGGCCGGTGTCGTCGTCCACGCCGGCAGCGCCGTCGCCGGTGCGCACCGCGACGAGGCGCTCGCGCAGCTTCGAGAGCACCTGATGCCGGTGCTCGACGAGGTCCCGGACGAGGGTCCCCGATTGCTCGTCGAGCCCACAGCCGGCGGCGGGCAGGCCCTGGCCGCGACCGTGCAGGACCTCGACGCGTGGTTCGCCCAACTCGACAACCACCCCCGGCTCGGCGTGTGCCTGGACACCTGTCACGCCTTCGCCGCCGGGCACGACCTCGCGGCGCCGGGTGGCATGAAGCGCACCCTGGACGCGCTCGTCAAAGCTGTCGGTCGGGGCCGGCTCGCGCTGGTGCACGCCAACGACTCCAAGGACCCGCTCGGCTCGGCCCGCGACCGACACGCCGGCATCGGGGACGGGCACATCGGCAAGGACCCGTTCGCCGAGCTGTTTCGCCACCCCGCCACCCGCAACGTCCCGGTCATCGTCGAGACCCCCGGCGACGCCACCGCGCACCGCCGCGACATCGAGCTCCTGTGCTCCCTGCGTGACGCCTGAGCGTGGCCACCCCCGCCCGTGCCTGACCGGCCCACCCTGGCCCTGCTCGGCGTAACGGCCATCTGGGGCTCAACCTTCGTCGTCGTCAAGGACGCCGTGCAACGCATGCCGGTCACCGACTTCTTGACCTGGCGGTTCGCCCTCGCCGCCCTCGCCATGATCGTGCTGCGGCCCCGCGCCGTGGCCCGCCTCGGCAGCCGGGGACGCCGCGTCGGGATGGTGCTCGGCCTCGCGCTCGGCGCCGGCTACCTGCTGCAGACGCTCGGGCTGCAGACGACCAGCGCGGCGGTCAGCGGCTTCGTCACCGGCATGTTCGTGGTGCTCACCCCGCTCGGGGCGGCGCTGCTGCTGCGCGAACCACCTGGCCGTGCGGCCTGGGCTGCGGTCGCGCTCGCCACCGTCGGCCTCGGGCTGCTCTCGCTGCACGGCCTCACGGTCGGCTCCGGCGAGCTCCTCACCTTGGGTTGCGCCGCCGCCTTCGCACTGCACATCGTCGGCCTGGGACGCCATGCCTCGTCGTACGACGCGTTCGGGCTGGCGGTCGTCCAGCTGCTCACCGTCGCCGGGCTGAGCGCCGTCGTTGCGGTGCCGGGAGGCCTCGCGACACCGCCCGACGCAGGCGTGTGGGGGGCACTGGCGCTGACCTCGCTGGCCGCCACAGCGTTGGCGTTTGTCGTGCAGACCTGGGCCCAGGCCCACCTGGCGCCGACCCGTGCCGCGGTGGTGATGACGATGGAACCGGTGTTCGGTGGGGTGTTCGCGGTCGGGGTGGCCGGCGAGGCGTTCGGGCTGCGGGCCGCCGCCGGCGCCGTGCTCGTGCTGGCCGCGATGGTGCTGACCGAGGTCGGCCCGAGGCACGGCGCCGAGGGCGCAACCGGCCGGCTCGAGGTCTGACGCCGGCTGGTTGGGGCGAGTCCGGCCAAGCGGCCGCGGCGGCGCGCCGACGGGGTGACCGGGCTGGCGGAGCGCAGCAACCCGCAGCCCCCGGCAGCACGGCGCGGCATCCCGGCAGGTCAGAGCTCGGGGCCGTCGCCCGGCTCCTCCTGGTAGGAGTAACGCTGCTCCTGCCAGGGGTCAGCCCGGTTGTGGTAGCCGCGCTCCTCCCAGAAGCCGCGCCGGTCCTGCGAGAGGTACTCGACCGCGCGGACCCACTTCGGCCCCTTCCAGGCGTACAGATGCGGGACGACGAGCCGCAACGGGTAGCCGTGCTCGGCGGTGAGCTGCTCGCCGTCCTTGTGGGTCACGAACAGCGCCTGCTCAGAGGCGAAGTCCTCAATGGTCATGTTGGCGCCGTAGCCGTACTCCGCCCAGACCATCACGTGGGTGGCGTCAGCGGCCGGCGGGACGAGGTCGAGGAAGGTGCGGGTGGCGATACCGCGCCAGGTGCAGTCCAGCATCGAGAACTTCGTGACGCAGTGGAAGTCCGCGCCGACGGTGCTGCGGGGCAGGTGGCCGATCTGCGGCCACGACCAGCTCTGCTGGTCGCCGGCCGCCGTCCGGCCGAAGACCTTGAAGTCCCAGGTGTCCGGCTTGAAGATCGGCACCCGCCCGTAATGCAGGACAGGCCAGCCGCGGGGGATGTACTGGCCCGGCGGAAGGCGGTCGGCGCCGACACCCTCGGCTCGTTTTCTGGCCCCGAGCCTGCTGAACGGCGTGGTCACACCCACGAGTGTCCCTCGCGCCGCGGGCCACCCGACCGGTGGGGTAGGTTCGCTGCGTGCTGACGAAGTGGTATGGCTACCCGACCCGGGTCTCCCGGTCGGGTGCCTACTGACGCACCCTGACCACCGCGAGCCCCGGGCACCTGCCCGGGGCTCTCTTCGTTCCTGAGAGGCTTTCCCATGGTCGTCGTGATGCGCCCCGGCGCTGCCCCCGAGCTCGTCGACGCCGTCGTGGCCCGCGTCGAGGCGGCCGGCGGCGCCGCCTTCGTCAGTCGCGGTGTCCAGCGCACGATCGTCGGGCTGGTCGGCGACGTCGTCGCCTTCCAGGGCCTCAACCTGCGGGCGATGCCGGGGGTCGGCGAGGTCGTCCGGGTCAGCAAGCCCTACAAGCTCGTCAGCCGCGAGAATCACCCAGAGGCCACCACCGTCACCGTCGGCGGCGTCCCGATCGGCCCGGGCACGTTCACCCTGATCGCCGGTCCCTGCGCCGTCGAGACACCGGAGCAGACCCTCGCCGCCGCCCAGATGGCCAAGGCTGCTGGCGCCACGCTGCTGCGGGGCGGCGCCTTCAAGCCCAGGACGAGCCCGTACGCCTTCCAGGGGCTCGGCGAGAAAGGGCTGCGAATCCTGGCCGAGGTCCGCGAGCAGACCGGCCTCCCGATCGTCACCGAGGTCGTCGACGCCGCCGACGTGCCGCTGGTCGCCGAATGGGCCGACATGCTGCAGATCGGCACCCGCAACATGCAGAACTTTGCCTTGCTGCAAGCCGCCGGAAGTGTCGGCAAACCGGTGATGCTCAAGCGTGGGATGACGGCGACCTACGAGGAGTGGCTGATGGCGGCGGAGTACATCGCGCAGCGCGGCAACCTCGACATCGTGCTGTGCGAGCGGGGCATCCGGACGTTCGAGACCGGCACCCGCAACACCCTCGATATCGCTGCAGTGCCTGTCCTGCAGGGACTTTCGCACCTGCCGGTGATCATCGACCCGTCCCACTCAGGCGGCAAACGCGATCTCGTGGTGCCACTGACCAGGGCCGCGATCGCCGTCGGCGCGGACGGCGTCATCGTCGATGTGCACCCCGATCCGACGGCGGCGCTGTGCGACGGTCCGCAGGCGCTGTACGGCGAGCTACTCGACGAGCTCGCTGCGGCCTGCCGCGAGCTACCCCCGCTTCTCGGCCGCCGGCTCGTCTGACAGCAATCGCGCGACCACGTCGGCCGCGTGTTTGGCGCCGGCGTCGTCGATGTCGAGGTGGGTGACCAGACGCACCCGGTGCGGCCCGACCACCGACAGCAGGACGCCCCGCTCGCGCGCCGCCGCGGCAAAGGCGCGGGCGTCGGCGACGGTGATCGGCACGATGTTGGTGGCCGGTTGCACCCCCACGGCCGAGCCGATCAGTGCAGCCCGCCGATGGTCCTCGGCCAGTCGGTCGAGCTGGTGGTCGAGTGCGAACAACCCTGCTGCGGCGAGGATCCCGGCCTGCCGCATGCCCCCACCGAGCCGTTTGCGCAGCACCCGAGCCTGCTCGGCGCGGGCTGCGTCGGTGACCACCACCGAGCCGACTGGCGCGCCGAGGCCCTTGGACAGGCAGACCGACATGGTGTCGAACAGCGCGCCGTACCCGCTCAGGGGGACGCCGGTCGCGATGTGGGCGTTCCAGATGCGCGCGCCGTCACAATGCAGGGCGATCCCGTGCGCCGAGGTGAGCGCGCGCAGTCCTTGCAGGTCGGCGAGCCCGTGCACCGCGCCCCCACCGCGGTTGTGGGTCTGCTCGACCGACACCGCACGGGTTGCGACCGTGCCCCAGCCGGCCGGTCGCAACTCGGGCTCGACGGTCTCGGCCGACAGCAGGCCGCCGCGCACCGTGCGGCTCTGGATGCCGCCGAGCTGCGCCGCAGCGCCGTGCTCGTAGGTCACGACATGCGCATCGGCGTCGCACAACAGCTCCTCAGCCGGCGGTACGACGAGGCGCAGGCAGAGCTGGTTGCCCATCGTGCCGCTCGGGACGAAGAGCGCGGCGGCGTGGCCGAACAGTGCGGCGACCCGTTCCTCCAGGGCGTTGACGGTGGGATCCTCGCCGTAGACGTCGTCGCCGACCTCGGCGACAGCCATCGCCGCCCGCATGCCCGCGGTCGGGCGGGTCAGAGTGTCGCTGCGCAGGTCCACGAGGTCAGGGTGCATCGACCTAAGGTAGTTGTGTGGTGACTGCCGAGGACGTGCTCACCACCGTCCGGGTGCACGCCGACCGGGTGCACGACCTTCTTCGACGGCTCGGCTGCGGGCCGGCTGTCGCGCAGCAGATCGTCGAGACGAGCGCACTGCAACTCGTCGCTGCACGGGCCGCCGGGCCGCTGTCTCCCGGTGACCCCGACTCGATCGGTGTCGCCGCACACCCGGGTCCCGCGACCATCGGCCGTCCCGCGACCCCCGGTGACCCGGTGGCTGCTGCAGATCCGGTGGGCTGGTGGTTCGCCCGGGCCGAGGACCTCGCGCGATCCTCCGTGGGTGATCGTGACGAGATCGCCGCCGGCGCAGGGGTTCCCAGCTCCGACGCCGGCCAGGCCCGCCTCGCTGAGGCGCTCGCTGCGCGCCCGGAAGCCGAGCGGGTCGCCGTGTTGCTGCGGGACGCCTACGACCTGCCGGCGGTCTCGGTCGGGCGGGTCCTTGGGCTCGACCCGGACGATGCGATGGCTGCTGTCGGGCAGGCCCGACTCGCCCTGCTGCCCGCATTGGCAGGCGGTCCGGTTGCTGCGCTCGACGCGCACGCCACCGACCCCGCCGGCCTCGGCCGGCTCGCCGAAGGCGGACAGGTCGCCACCCGCGACGCCACGCTGCGCCGTCACGTCCAGTCCTGCCAGCGGTGCGGCGCGCTCGTGGGCGACCAGGAACGCGCCCGCCGCCTGCTGCGCCCGCTGGTCGTCATCGCCCTGCCGCACGCTGCCCGCGAGCATCTGCTGGCGGCCGTGACCGCCGCGGCGCGCGACGCGCTGCCGGCCGCAACGCTGCCGGCCGCAACCGTGCTGACCGGGACCCTGCTGACCGACCCGGCGCAGACCGGAGCGCCGGGCGGACGCCGGGTCCTGAGCGGCACGATGCTTGCCGTCGGCATCGTGCTCGCCGTTGCGGTGGGCCTGCTCGTCGGGTTTGTCCGGAGCGGTTCACCGACCGGCACCGCGCCGTCGACGAGCGACCTGCTGCCGGCCCCGACCGTGGATCCGGTCCGCACCCTGCCGGCCCCGTCGGCGGTGACCGCCCCGCCGCCACCCGCGACCTCGCAGCCGACGACCAACGTCTTCACGATCACCCCGACACCTGCCCCGACGACTGCCCAGCCCAGGTCGCCGGTGGCCACGACCGCGCCGCCGCCGACGGTGGTCACCGAGCCGCTGTCTCTCGCGCTGGCCCCGGCCTCGGGTCCCAACGGCACCGTCGTGCGGGTCACCGGGCGCGGATGGAGGCCCGGGGCCACCGTCGCGATCGACTACCGCGACGTCCTCGGGGGGGTGACCGGGGCCGGCGCGCAAGCCGTGGTCGACGCCCGCGGCAGGTTCACGACGTCATTCACCGCTGCCGACCCGGCCAATCTGCCCGGGAGGCACACCGTCCAGGCCCGCGACGGGACGCACTCGGCCGCCGCGGCGTTCACCTCGACCGGTTGATCAGCGCGCCGACCCGCGGGCCCGCTGAAGCATCTCGGCGACCAGGAAGGCCAACTCGATCGACTGACCAGTGTTGAGCCGGGGATCGCAGGCCGTCTCGTAACGCCCGGCCAGATCGGCGTCGGTCAGGTCGTAGGCCCCGCCGAGGCACTCGGTCACGTCGTCGCCGGTGAGCTCGACATGCACCCCACCCGGATGGGTGCCGAGCGCGGCGTGCACCTCGAAGAATCCGCGGACCTCGTCCAGCACGTCGTCGAAATGCCGCGTCTTGTAGCCGCTGGCCGTCTCGGTGGTGTTGCCGTGCATCGGGTCGCAGGTCCACACGACACTGCCCGGCCCGCGTGCGGTCTCGACCGCAGCGACGATGGCCGGCAGGACCTGACGGACCTTGCCGGCACCCATCCGGGTGATCACGGTGAGCCGGCCCGGCACGCGGTCCGGGTCGAGTCGCTCGCACAGCGCGACCGCGTCGGCCGGCGTCGCCGACGGACCGAGCTTGATCCCGACCGGGTTGGCGATGCGGCTGAGCAACTCGACGTGCGCACCGCCGAGGTCACGGGTCCGCTCACCCACCCAGACCAGGTGCGCCGACAGGTCGTACAGCGTCCCGTCGTCGTCCGGCCTGGTGAGGGCGGCTTCGTACTCCAGCAGCAGCGCCTCGTGGCTCGAATACAGCTCGGTGCCCTGAGTGACCGGCGTGTGCGCCGGGTCCAGGCCGCACGCCCGCATGAACGCGAGCGCCCGTTCGATGTCGGTGGCAAGCTCCTCATACCGCGAGCCGGCCGGCGAACTGCGCACGAACGCGGTGTTCCAGTCGTGCACGGCATGCAGGTCGGAGCTGCCGTCGTGCGCCATCGCCCGCATGAAGTTCAGCGTCGCGGCGCTGTTGGCATAGGCCCGCACCATCCGCTCGGGGTTCGGCGTGCGGTCCCCGTGCAACTCGTTCACGGCGTCACCGCGGTACGACGGCAGACCGGTGGCAGCTTCGAGATCGGCCGATCGCGGCTTGGCGTACTGCCCGGCCAGCCGGCCGACCTTCACCACCGGAAGGCTCGCGCCATAGGTCAACACGACCGCCATCTGCAGCAGGGTCAGCACCTTGCCGCGGATCCCGCCGGCGGTGTTGGCGTCGAAGGTCTCCGCGCAGTCGCCACCCTGGAGCAGGAATGCCTCGCCGCGGGCAACCGCCGCAAGGCGCGCGCGCAGGACATCGCACTCGTGTGGCTGCACCAGTGGCGGGACCGTCGACAGGGTGCGCCCGACCGCGGCGACGGCGTCCAGATCGGGCCAGTTCGGTTGCTGGGCGGCGGGCAACGCACGCCAGGTGTCGAGGCCGGACAACGAAGGGATCACAGGTGCCAGGCTAGTGCGAGCCCTGGTCAGCCGAGCCCGACGACCGTAGGAGCAGCAAGGCGGTCAGGGCCAACGCTCGGACCCGACGTACGGCGCTGGCGCCAGGGGCCCTTCGCTGCCGTTGTGGTCGCTCGGCATCTCAACGAGGCGGCATCATGACATCGGTCCAGGACGCGCCGGTGGCGCGGCTGCTGACCGAGCGCAACCACGCGGTGTGCCCGACGCTCAACGAGGACGGCTCGATCCATCCGACCGTGGTGTGGGTCTCGGTCGAGCACGGCAGGCTCGCGGTCAACAGCGCCGCCGGCCGGCGCTGGCCGATCAACCTCGATCGCGACCTCCGCATCACGGTGCTGATCGAGGACGAGCACAACCCAAACGCGTAGGTCGAAGTACGCGGCGAGGCCACCGTCGGGCCGGACCCGGAGGGGCACATCGACCGGCTCGCCAAGAACTACCTCGGCAAGGACAGCTACCCCTTCCGGCAGCATGGCGAGCGGCGCGTGCAGTTTCTCGTCGAGCCGACGCTTGTGCGCCAGGGCTGACGCACGCGATTGCGGCCGTCCTGAATGAGGCGCGGACCTCGCTGGTGCGGGCACCCGCCGAAGGCAGGCGGTTGCGCGAAGGCCCCTGGAAGCTGCCCAACGGCCAGAAAGCCTGAGGCAACGACGCTCTTGCCCGGTCGGCTCGACCGAGAGGTCTCGCACATCGGGCGACGGCACGTGCGTGCCCGCAATGGGTGCGCCGCCGATGGGTCA
>JAYTOZ010000340.1:0-5246 GCA_043747515.1 Frankiales bacterium
ACAGCAGCGCGGTGACCATTCGCGCGTTCGAGCGGCTCGGCTGGGCGCACAACGTCCGATGGCCGAAGGCCGAGCGGCTCGACGCCAGGCGGGCCACCGCCGCCTAACCTTGCCTGCGTGGCCGACGAAGGACGATCAGCGAGAGTCCGCATGACCGGCAAGCAGCGGCGCGAACAGCTGCTCGACGTCGGCCGCACCCTGTTCGCCGAACGGGGGTACGACGGGACATCGGTCGAGGAGATCGCCTCCCGGGCAGGAGTCTCCAAGCCGGTCGTCTACGAGCATTTCGGCGGCAAGGAGGGGCTCTACGCGGTCGTCGTCGACCGGGAGGTGCAGCGGCTGCTCGACACGTTCACGGCGGCGCTGACCGGCGACAAGCCGCGGTTGCTCCTCGAGCAGGCGACGCTTGCGCTGCTCACTTACATCGAGGATCAGGCCGACGGCTTCCGGATCCTCGTCCGCGAGTCGCCGGTCGGCCTCGAGCGCAGCGGCGGCTTCGCCACGATCATCAGCGACATCGCCAGCCAGGTCGAGCACATCCTCGGAGGCGAATTCAAGCGGCTTGGCTTCGAGACCAAGCTGGCCGCGCTCTACTCCCAGGCCCTGGTCGGCATGGTCGCCCTGACCGGCCAGTGGTGGCTCGACCACCGCAAGCCCAAGCGGGACGAGGTGGCCGCCCACCTGGTCAACCTGGCCTGGAACGGCCTGTCCCACCTGGAGCCCAAGCCGAAGCTCACCGCCCCCGTCATCCACTGAAATCCCCAGCGGAACGGTGACGATCACTGGTCGCCAACCGAGTTGATCTTTGCGTCTTCGGGACGCTCAGAAGTCGCTGAGCTCCAGCCAGGTGTGCTCGGTCGTCTCCTTCTGCTCCCGCACCGACCGCAGCTCGGTGTCGAGCGCCGCCACAGCGGTGTAATCGGCTGCCTGCTCGGCGATCTGGGCGAGCAAGTCGCTCTCGCGTCGATCGAGCTTCGCCAGCTCGCGTTCGAGCCGCTGCAACTCCTTCTTGGCCGCGCGCGAGTCACCGCCGGACTGCTTCTGCGGGGCTGCGGCAGGCGCCTGCTTGATCCGCTTGGCGAGGTACTCCTCCACCCCGCCTGGCAGCGCGGCCACCGAACCGTCGCCCATGAGCGAGGTCGTGACCGTGGTGACCCGCTCGAGGAAGTAGCGGTCGTGGCTGACCACGATCAGCGTGCCGGGCCAGCCGTCGAGCACGTCCTCGAGGGCGTTGAGGGTGTCGATGTCGAGGTCGTTGGTGGGCTCGTCCAGCAGCAGCACGTTGGGCTCCCCCATCAGCAGGCGCAGCACCTGGAGCCGGCGGCGCTCGCCACCGGACAGGTCGCCGACCCGGGTCCATTGCGCGTTGCCGGTGAAGCCGAACCGGTCGCAGAGGGACGACGCCGAGATCGTCTTGCCGCCACCGATGTCAACCTGGCGGGAGATCTGCTCGACCGCTTCGAGCACGCGCAACGCCGGGTCGAGTTCGGCGACCTCCTGCGACAAGTAGGCGACCTTGACGGTCTGGCCGACCTTGACCTGCCCGACCGACGGGTGCACCTGGCCGACGAGCATCTTGAGCAGTGTGGACTTCCCGGCACCGTTCACCCCGACGATGCCGACCCGGTCGCCAGGACCGACCCGCCACGTGACGTCGTCGAAGAGCACCCGCCCGTCGTACGACAGGGAGATGTCCTCCAGGTCGTAAACCGTCTTGCCGAGCCGGGCGGTGGCGAAGCGCTGCAGGGCGATGTCGTCGCGGGCGGGCGGCTCGTCGGCGATCAGGGCGTTGGCCGCATCGATGCGGAAGCGGGGCTTGGACGTGCGAGCGGGCGGGCCACGGCGCAGCCAGGCGAGCTCCTTGCGCACCAGGTTCAACCGGCGTTGCTCGGTGGCGCCGGCCATCCGGTCGCGTTCGGCCCGAGCCAGGACGTAGGAGGAGTAGCCGCCGTCGTAGGCGTCGACCTGCCCGTCGTGGACCTCCCAGGTCGCTTCGTTGACCTCGTCGAGGAACCACCGGTCGTGCGTGACGACCAGGTGCGCCTGCTGCGGGCTGCGACCCTTGAGATGCGCGGCGAGCCAGGCCACCCCCTCGACGTCGAGGTGGTTGGTCGGCTCGTCGAGCACCAGCAGGTCCCATTCCTGGACGAGCAGCGCGGCGAGCGCGACCCGCCGGCGCTCACCACCGGACATCGTTTCGACCGTACTGTCCAGCCCGACGGTGTGCAGGCCCAGCCCGTCGAGCACCTCGCGGACCCGCGCGTCACCGGCCCAGGTGTGCTCAGCAGCATCACCGAGCACGGCTTGATGGGCGGTCAGCGCCGGGTCGATCCGGACATCCTGCGTCAGCACCCCGATCCGCAGCCCACCGGCATGGGTGACCCGCCCGGTGTGCGGCTCCTCAGCTTTGACGAGCGTCTTGAGCAGCGTCGTCTTGCCGCCGCCATTGCGACCGACGACGCCGATCCGGTCGCCTTCGGAGACGCCGAGGGAGACGCCGTCGAGCAGCAGCTTTGAGCCGTGCGCGGTGGTGACGTTCTCGAGGTTGATCAGGTTGACGGCCATCAGGGGGTCCTCACGATGCGGGCACCGGGCACAGGTCCGTTGACGTGACGCACCGAACGGCAGACGCCGTGGCCGGCCAGGGCAGCAGCCAGCGCGATGGCATGGCGTTCGTCGCGGGCGAGGAAGGCCACCGTCGGTCCGGAGCCGGAGACGAGGCCGCCGAGCGCGCCGAGGTCGTCACCGCTGTCCAGGAGCCGCCGGAGCACCGGCTTCAAGGCGATCGCGGCGGGTTGCAGGTCGTTGGACAACACCCGGCCCAGCGCCTCGGGGGTGCCGCGGCGCAGTGCGGTGAGGGCTGCTGCGGCGTCCCCGGTCGTTGATACCGGTCCGAGTGCGCGTTCCTGGTCGAGCCGCGCGTAGACCGCCGGGGTGGACAACCCGCCGTCGGCCAGGGCGAGCACCCAGGAGTAGCTGCCGCCGCCGAGCACCTGCGTGAGCCGCTCGCCGCGCCCGGTGCCGAGCGCGGTGCCGCCGTGCAACGCGAACGGTACGTCGCTGCCGAGCTCGGCGGCGAGCTCGGCAAGCGCCTCGGCCGGCAGGTCGACGCCCCACAGCGCAGCACACGCGACCAGTGCGGCGGCCGCGTCGGCTGACCCGCCGGCGCAGCCGCCGGCTACCGGGATCCCTTTGCTGATGGCGATCTCGACAGCCGGATCGTTGCTGGTGTGGTCGGCGAGCAGACCGGCCGCCCGTGCCGCGAGATTGGTGCCGTCGGTCGGTACCTGGCCGGCCCCCTCGCCGGTCACCTGGATGGTCACTGTGTCGGCCCGGCGCACCGTCAGCTCGTCGTACAGCCCGACGGCGTGGAACACCGTGCTGAGGTCGTGGAAGCCGTCGTGCCGTAACGCGCCGACCGACAGGTGCAGGTTGATCTTTGCGGGGGCCCGCACCGTGACGGAGTCGGCCGGGGCCGGGCGGCGGGGCAGGACGAGCTCCTTCGAGGGGGTGCAGACGAGTCCTCAGACTACGGGGCGGTGCCGGCGAGCCTCGCGAAGTCATCGACGTGCAGCGTCTCGCCCCTGGCGCCCGGGTCGAGGCCGGCAGCCCGCAACCGGCGTTCCGCCACCTCCGCGCCGCCGGCCCAGCCGGCGAGCGCCGCGCGCAACGTCTTGCGGCGCTGCGCGAAGGCCGCATCGACCACCGCAAAGGTCGCCTGCCTCGACCCGGCGGGGGGTGGCCGGCGGGTGAACGCCACCAGGCCGCTGTCGACGTTGGGCGCCGGCCAGAACACCGTCCGGCCGATCGCCCCGGCCCGCCTGACCTCCGCGAACCACGCGGCCTTGACGCTCGGTACGCCGTACGTCCGGCTACCCGGCGGCGCAGCGAGCCGGTCGGCGACCTCGGCCTGCACCATGACGAGCCCGGTACGCAGGCTCGGCAGGTGTTCGAGCAGCCGCAGCAGGACAGGCACCGCCACGTTGTAGGGCAGGTTGGCCACGAACGCCGTCGGCGGCGGCCCCGGGACGCCGGTCAGGGTCAGCGCGTCCTGCAGCACGACCTCGAGCCGACCGGCGTACGCCGGGGCGCGGGCGAGCACGGTCCGCGGCAACTGTCCCGCCAGCAGGGGGTCGATCTCGACGGCCACGACCCGCGCCGCGACCTCCAGCAGGCCGATCGTCAACGAGCCGAGGCCGGGGCCGACCTCGACCACGACGTCATCCGCCCCCACACCGGCCGTGCGGACCAGCCGCCGGACGGTGTTGGGGTCGATGACGAAGTTCTGACCGAGGCCCTTGGTCGGCCGCAGCCCCAGCCCGGTCGCGAGCGCGCGGACCTCGCTCGCCGAGAGAAGACTCAGAGGTACCTGCCGCAGACCGGCCATGGCGCCCGGCCCTCGCGCTGGTAGAGCAAGTCGGCCCGTTGCGTCTGCTCGCCGGCTGAGGCGTCGATCGGGTCGCCACTGCCGCCGACGGACTGCCAGGTGCCGAGGCTGAACTGGTAGAGCCCGCGGAAGCTGCCGCTGCCCGAGAGCGCGCGCGGGTCACCGCCGGACTCGCAGTTGGCGAGCGCGCCCCAGTTGAGCCCGCCAGAGCTGCTGGCGACGGCCGGAGCGGCCGCACTGCTGGTCTGCGCCGGAGCGGTCGGCGGGGCAACGGCGACGACCGGGGCGGGTCGGCTCATGGTGCCGACGCCGATGATGCGGGCCCGCGGGCTCGCGGTGCGCTGGGAGGACTCCAGGCGCCGACCGGTGAGCAGGCCGTTGGTGTAGGTCAGCAGGTAGCTCCGGTGCACGATGCCGACACTGCCCGGCTCGGCGACGCGGGTCTGGCCGGTGAACAGCGAGCCGTCGGGGTGCTGCTCGGTGCGGAACGGAAGCTGCACGTCCTCGCTGACCCGACGGCCGTCGACCCGGGTGACCGAGATGACCTGGCCGTCATGGACGGTGGTGGTGGTCGGCACGTCGGTGCGGTCCCCGGCGGTGAGGTGGATGTTGACGCGGCGAAGCACCTCGCCGACCGTCCGGTCGGTCGACGTGGTTTCCCGGATCTTGCCGGCGAACGACACCCTCACGTGCTTGAGCAGGCGGACGTCGAGCGAGAAGCCGCGCAGCGGGATGGCGCGTGAACGGTCGGCCGAGAGCACCGCGCCCTGGCTGTGCACCCCGATCTGGTCGAGGGCCTCGGCGACCGAGGTGGCGGTGACCCACACGGTGCGTGGGGCGCCGTCGACGTCGATGGTCA
>JAYTOZ010000341.1:0-6317 GCA_043747515.1 Frankiales bacterium
GTGCGGTGGCAGGCCGGCCGAGGCCTCGAACAGCCAGCGGCTCGGGTCTTCGCCAGCTCGGTGCTCGGCGATGTGGGCCGACAGCAGATCCAGCAGGCCTTCCGCGAAGTACACGGTCCGCTCCGACTGATCATCAGCAACGTCGGCATCGGAACCGACGCCCCGTCAGCCCGGAGACTCCATGACTCAGACAGATTTCTGCTGCCCAGATGCTCCTCGACTGGTGTTGCGTCGACGAGAACGTGCAGGCCAAGATCCCGTCCCTGTCGACCTGTCTCGGGCACCGCAAACCCGCCGCCACCTACCGGTATCCGTCGGCTGCCCCCGAGCTGCTCGCGTTGGCCGCGGCCCGGCATGACAGCGCCTGGTCAGCCACCCGATCACCGGTGCTGGCATGACCCTGATCGCGCCGACGCTGCAGGCGTTCTTCACCGACCGGCTGGTCCAGCAGCGCCAGAACAGCCCGCGCACGGTCGCGGCCCACCGCGACACCCTGAAGCTGTTGCTGGGCTTGGTTCGCGCCCGGACCGGCAAGCTACCCGCGCAACTGGACTGGACGACCTGGACGCCACCGTGATCTTGGTGTTCCTGAACTCCTTTGGAGAGTGACCGGCACAACAGCCCCCGGACTTGCAACGTCCGCCTGACCGCGATCCGGTCTCTGTTCTCCTACGCCGCGCTACGCCATCCCGAACATGCGCTGCTGATCCAGCGGGTCCCGGCGATCCCACCGAAACGATTCAACACGCGGATCGTGACGTTCCTGACCGCCGTCGAGGTCGATGCTCTGGTCGCCGTCCTTGACCAGTCCCGTTGGGAAGGACGACACGATCGGGTCCCCATGCTCCTCGCCACCCAGACCGGCCTACCAGTGACCGAACTCACCGGCCTGAACTGCAACGATGTCACCCTGGGCGCCGCAGCGAACGTCCGCTGCGAGGGCAAGGAACGCAAGCCGCGCGCGGTCCCTCTCACCCCTGCGGTCTCGACACTGCTCCAGGTCTGGCTGCGCGAACGAGCCGGTCAACCCAGCGTTCCACTGTTTCCCAGAGCCGGACCGGCCGCAGGCTCAGCCGCGACGCCGTTGCACGGCGGGTCGCCACCCACGCGGCGACGGCCGCACAGGGCTGTCCGTCTCTGATCGGCAAGTGAGTACACCCACACGCCATGCGTCACAGCTGTGCCATGCAGCTGCTTCAAGCTGGCGTCGACACCAGCGTGATCGCCCTCTGGCGAGGCCGCGCCGGCGTCCGGTCCACCGACGCCTACGTCCACGCATACATCAGCGGCAAAAAAGAGGCCCTCGCCCTCACCACGCCCGCCGCAGCCTGGCCCGGTCGCTACCGCCCGACCGACAAGGTGCTGGCGTTCCTCGAAGGCCTGTAATGATGCCCAGAGGCAACCGACCCGAACGCCTGCACACCAAGCCGCAACGGCAGGCTGTTTGACATAGTTGCGGTGTCGGCATAGGTCGATGATCAGCAGCCGGTAGCGGTTGAGGTTGCGGAGCCCCAGCTTGAGGGTGTTCTGGTCGGTCGCGGCGCCGGGTGGGCGATCCGGTGGTGCTGGCGAAGGCCACGGGACAGCCGGCCTCGCAGGTCTTGATCCCGATCGCGATCGTCAGGTGGGTCTTGGCTAGGCCGGGCGGTCCGAGCAACACGACGTTCTCCCGGCGGCCGATGAACGTCGTGGTCGCCAGGTGCGCCAGGGTGTCGCGGGTCGCTGCTGGCAGTCCGGTGAAGCTGAAGTCCGCCAAGGTCTTGGTCTGCGGGAAGTGCGCGCCAGCTACCCGCAGCCGGGTGCCGTTGATGGTCCTGGACGCGACCTGCCGGGCCAGGACTGCCGCGAGGTAGGTCCTGTGCGACCACGTCTCAGCCCGCGGTTGATCCGCAAGGCCGCCGAACGTCTCGGTGATCACGAGGGTCTTGAGCTTCCGGGCGAGCAGCGCGATCTCGGCCTCGACGTCGCTTGGCTTCACAGCGTGACCACGCTCAGGTGCCGGCCGCCACCACCACCGCCAACGCCGTCGCTGCTGCCAAGAAAGCGGCCGTTGGTGCGCGTTCCAGTCGCCATGACGGCCGCGACGACTCCGGGCTCGTACAGCGACCTTGGTGGGAAATCAACGCTGAGCCGCTTGCTGACCGTGCCTTACGCACCGGATGGACCCACGAGACCGCGACCTCCCCTCCACCAGAGCCCGACGCGCCGGGCTCATGGGCGATCTCACGGGTAGGGGCGTTCAGCATCGTCCAGGGGGGCTTGGCCCTGATCGCCCAGCACCCTGTGGGGGCTGCAAGCGCGTGAGGCAAACATCGGCCGCTACGCCGATCCGGCGCAGGTGCCTGGGGGGTCTAGTTGAAGGGCACGGTCACGGGGGCGACCAGGGGGCTGTAGACAGCGAAGAAGTCTCGGTCGTCCGGCACCAGGTAGCGGGAAGCCTTCTGCTGCCAGTTCGGGACCACCTTGTCCGCGACCAGCTTCGGCTGATGCGAGTATGTGATGAGTGACGGCCACTCCGCGTTGATGTCGAACTGCATCGCCTTCTTCGCTCCCGCATGCCGGAGCAACCGGGCCAACGACTCCACTGTCTGACCATCAGCGGCGGCGTAGATCAGGTTGCCGTGACCGTCGATCCCGACCCCGGTTCGCCACACCCGCACGGCGTTGCCCAGCGTCGCCCCCCACTGCCTGCTGTCATTGAGGGCGGGGTTCAGCCGGCTGTCCCACAGGATGGGCGGCAAGCTCTGTCGCGTGAAGGCGTACTGCGGCCCTGCGTCGCGGCCGCCGTGCCAGATAACGATGTCCACCCGCCCGTCCCGGTATCCGACGAGCGTGGCCAGTCCGTCCTTCATCGGCTCGTTGGTGCGCCCGTTGTCGGAGGACCCGTTGAGCCCGTCGGAGTAGATGAACCCACCGTTGAACGTCGCGACCAGACGGTCACGTTGGGACGTCGGCACCTTGGCTGATCCGCGCACTGCCGCAAGGGGCGGTTCGTAACGCCCCGGGTAGTAGCCAAGTTGCGTCCGGCTGTGATCGAACCACGCAACGTAGGCAACGAGGTGCGGGTACGCAGGCTCTGGCCGGAACACGCTCACCAGGACCGGCGGGCCGCCCGCAACGTCCGTTCCCGTTCGGCGCCAGACGCCTTCTCCTGGCAATGCTGGCGAGATCACCGGGGCGATCGGCGACGGCATGACGGACGCCAGCGACGAAGGGCTGGTGGCCCTCGACCCGTGGGCACGGCCCGACGGCCTCGGCCTCGGCACAGGATCCTTGGGTGTCAAGCCAACCGCAGGCAGCGCAGTGAGCCCAGGTCCCCCCTTGTGGGGGGTCTTGAAGTACCCGTAATAGACGTGCTCCGCGGTGTCCACCAGCCAGTTGCCGTGATGCTGACGGACCCACTCGACGCTGCGGACCGACAGCGGAAGACTGCTCGGCTCCGTCATCATCGTCACGTAGGAGTAGGAAGCGGGTGATGTCACGACGATCACTGCCGCAGCGACCATCCACCGGCGGCGACGTCGCACCGGGCGGTCGGTCCGTGGACGCAACCTCAAACCTCGCAGCTGGCTGATCATGCGGCAAGGCTAGGCGCACCTGCCAGGATCGCCACCCGAGTCCACCCGAGTCCACCCGAGTCCACCCGGCCCACCCGGACGATCCGCGTTGAGCGTCGTCTGCCCAGACAGCAGGGCCCGCGGGAAGAGGCGCGTGAACCCGGCTGCTGTCGACGCTCGTGACGCAGGCCCTGCCTCAAGTTCCCGCTCGGACCTGACGCAGCGGGAGGGCGGCTCGGTGGCCAGGGCCCCATGAGGCACAAACCGCTACCGGCCACGCATCCGGGTCGATGGGGGATTTGACATTTTTCTTGTAGTGTCCGCGGCTCACAGCCGGGAAAAAATCGCCTGCTGTGACCAGGGGGGTCGACGTGAAGCTGGTGCACCGTTTATCGGCCGAGTTCGTCGGCACGTTCTGGCTCGTCTTCGGTGGCTGCGGCAGCGCGGTGCTGGCCGCGGGCGTCAAGGACGTCGGGATCGGTTATCTGGGGGTGTCGCTCGCTTTCGGCCTGACCGTGCTGACGATGGCGTACGCGCTGGGTCACATCTCCGGGGGGCACTTCAACCCGGCCGTGACGCTGGGGCTGGTGTTGGGGCGGCGCTTCGACGCGCGGGACGCCCTACCGTACGTCGCGACCCAGGTGGTGGGGGCGATCAGCGCCGCGGCCGTACTGCTGGTGATTGCGAACGGCAAGGCGGGCTTCAGCACCTCCAACGGCTTCGCCGCCAATGGCTACGGCGACCACTCACCTGACGGCTACAGCCTCACCGCAGCGCTGGTGATCGAGATCGTGCTCACGGCCGGCTTCCTGCTGGTGATCCTCGGCGTCACCGACCGCCGCGCACCCAAGGGGTTCGGTCCGCTCGCGATCGGGCTGGCGCTGACGCTCATCCACCTGATCAGCATCCCGGTGGACAACACATCGGTGAACCCTGCGCGGTCGACCAGCCAGGCGATCTTCGTCGGCGGCTGGGCGCTGAGCCAGCTTTGGTTGTTCTGGCTCGCCCCGCTCGTCGGGGCCGCGATCGCCGGGCTGACCTACCGCTTCCTCACCGGGGAGAGCGGCGTCGAGCTGGTGGCGACGACCGGCCAGGACCCGGACAGCGCGGTCACCACAGCCGGTGAGCAGGCCGGTGCGGCCGGGCGCCGGGCTCTTGAGGAGACGGAGGCCCGTCCGCCGGGCGCCGGTGCCGACGGCAGGTAGGCCCGCCAGGCGGCCTGCGCGAGCGCTCCTGCTGACCGGTCCGCTGCTGGGTGCCTGTGGCCAGCCCGCGGGCGAGACGCTCACCACCGCCGCCGACGAGCACTGCGTCGCCACAGCGCGCCCCGCTCCGGGCTTCTGGGCGGGGGACGACGGCGGCCTGGAAGGTGTGGTCGCCGAGCGGCTTGACCTCGGCGGCCTGCGGGTGGTCGACGTCCCGCTCAGCGAGCTGGCCGCGGGGGGGCCCGACGGGTGCGACATGGCCCTGGCTCAGCTGGCGCCGACCGACGAGCGCCGGGATGTCGCTAGCTGGGACAGCGCCTACCTGCGTGCCGACCAGTGCATCGTTGTCGCCGGGGACCTCGAGGTGTCGGACGTGCAGACCGCGCGGGGCTGCGCTGCGGAGCGGAGCAGTGGCAGCGCGGGCGCGTTGCGCGACGCCGTCCCCACGGCCGACGCGCGCGACGCCGTCCCCACCGCCGACGTGCGCGACGCCGTCCCCACCGCCGACGTGCGCGACTTCCCCGACTTCGACGAACTGCTGGAGGCGGTCGAGTGCGGCGAGGTCGACGCCGCCGTGCTCGACCTGCCCGTGGCGTTGGTAGCGACCGACCGACCGGCGCTGCGCGTCTTGGCCCGGTTCGCCCGATCGGACCAGTACGCCGTCGAGGTGCGCGACGCCGGCCAGCGCTACGCACTGGACCGCGCCCTGCGTTCGTTGGTCGCGGAGAGTGTCCTGGACGAGCTGGTCGAGCGCTGGCTCGAGCCGCGCTACGCCCAGGAGCTCGACGCCGTGCCGGCACTGCGGACCGAGAACCAGCTGTGACCTGTGCGCCGCTCCCTGACCTGTCTTGGAAGGAGCCCTGATGGAGTTCTCCGCGCCGCACGGCCCTGCCTGGGTGTTCTTCGGCGTCGTCTTCGTCATCGCTGTGTTTCCTTGGCTCGCCGAGCGGGTGCGGGTGCCCGGGATCATCGGATTGCTGCTCGGTGGGCTCCTGCTGGGCCAGAACGGGCTGGGGATCGTGCCGGCCGGCGACCTCGTCATCCCCGCCGTGGGACACATCGGACTGCTCTACCTCATGTTCCTCGCCGGCGTTGAGCTGGACCTGGCCGTCCTGCAGCACTACCGCAACAAGGCGGTGGCCTTCGCTCTGCTGACCTTCGCCATCCCGCTCGCCTTCGGCTTCGGGGCGGCGACGGCGCTGGGCTACGGCACGGCGGCTTCGTTGTTGGTCGGCTCGCTGGTCGCCTCGCACACCCTGGTCACCTACCCGACCGTGCGCTCATACGGTCTCGGCAGCAACGGCGCGGTCGCAACGGCGGTCGGCGCCACCGTGCTCACCGACACCCTCGCGCTGCTCGTCCTGGCCGCTGTGGCCGGAAGCGCGACCGGCCAGGCGAGCGGCGCCCAGCTCGCGCTGCGGATGGGGCTCGGCCTCACGGCGCTGGTTGTGTGGTGCTTCCTGGTGCTGCCGTTCGTGGGCCGGGCGTTCTTCCGCGGGATTGGTCAGGAGCGCACGCTGCGGTTCGTCTTCCTGCTCGCCGCGCTGTTGTCGGC
>JAYTOZ010000342.1:0-6995 GCA_043747515.1 Frankiales bacterium
TGCGGGAGGACGGCGGATTGCCCCAGGCGTACGGCGACCAGGGGTCCTGCGCCGACGCGAGCGCGCTGATGGCGGTGGTCTTCAGGCTGTTCGACCGGCGGGACCCGCGCGCCTCTGGGCTGGTCGATGCGACGTTGGCCGCGCTTGACTGTGCGCCGTTCCTGTATCGCTACGAACCCGGCGGGGACGACGGCTTCGCCGGGAGCGAGGGGGCGTTCCTACCGGCCAGCTGGTGGGTCGTCTCGGCGCTGGCGTCGTGCGGCCGGCTGGCGGAGGCCGAGGCGCGGGCGCAGGCGCTGGACCGGGCGCTGCCCGCGCTGCTGCCGGAGGAGATGGACCCGGAGAGCCGGCAGGGGCTCGGCAACGTGCCGCTGGTCTGGTCGCACATGGAGGTCGCCCGGGCGATGTATCTGCTCGACAGCGCACGGCTACGGCAGCGGACCGGACCGCTCGGCCTCGCGGCCTGGCGGCTCGGCCGGTGGCTGCGGATGAGGAGCTCCTGATGGGCGCGCTCGACGGGCAGGTGGCGTTGGTGACCGGCGCCGGCAGCGGCATCGGCGCCGAGGTGGCCATCCGGTTGGCCCGGGACGGCGCTGCCGTCGGCGTCAACGGGCTTCGCGCCGACAAGGTGACAGCGACCCTGGACCGGATCGTCGCCGGCGGTGGTCGCGCCCTTGCGGTCATCGGTGACGTCTCGAAATCCGACGACGTGGCCCGGGTCGTCCGCGAGACCGATGAGCAACTCGGTGGGCTGCACATCCTGGTCAACAACGCCGGCCTGCAGCAACAGACGCCCTTTCTGGAGCTCGATCTCGACACCTGGCGGGCGCAGCTGTCGGTCGACCTGGACGGCGCGTTCCTGATGGCCTCGGCTGCCTGCCGCTTGATGGCGCCCCGCGGCGGTGGCGTCGTCGTCAATGTCACGAGCGTCCACGAGCACCAGCCCCGCCCCGGTTTCGCGGCCTACTGCACCGCCAAGGCCGGCCTCGGCATGCTCACCAAGGTGATGGCCAGGGAGCTTGCGGAGTACGGCATCCGGGCGGTTGCGGTCGCCCCTGGCGCCATCGAGACGCCGATCCAGGGCGAGCAGAGCGAGCAGCTGCAGCAGCAGCAGCGGGACGGGATCCCGGCCGGCCGGCTCGGGACCGCCGGGGAGGTGGCGGCGCTGGTCGCCTACCTGGTTTCGCCTGCCGCGGCGTACGTCTCGGGGACGACGGTCGTCATCGACGGGGCACTGGAGACGCAGGTGTCACTCGCCTGACCAGGACCGGCAGCCGAGCCGCGCCGGGCTCGGAGCCGCGCCAGGCTTGTGCTGGATCGGGCCGCGAGACGCCGGGCGATCCGCGGTCCGATCCAGCACGAGCGCGCCCGCTACCGTCGGCCCATGCCAACGATCGTTGCGCGTCGCGCGGCAGGGCTGTTGCTGACCGCAGTCGCTGTGTACGGCGGGGTGCATCTGGTCCAGGTGCACCAGCAGTCGTGGCAATGGCGTTGGACGCCGTCGGCTGCTTCGCCGCTGGTGACCTACCGCGACCGTCACTACCTCCGTGCGGAGATCCAGGCCGAGCTCCCGCCGGACAGCCATCCGCTCGGGCACACCGCCGGCGGCGGCCAGATCTTCGGCCCGGCGGAGAACCGGTTCGTGCCGACCAGCATCACCGTGCGGGACGGCGCTCGACTCATCAGCTACGAGCTGTCCGGCGGCCCCTGACCACGACGCGTTCCGGCGTCGTGGCAGTGGGCAGGACCGGCAACACGTCCACCTGAGATCGGAGCGAAGGCCATGACCCACTTCGCCGAGCGGTTGCTGTTGCTGCCGCCGCTGCTGGCCCTGCTCCTCGTCTTCGCCCTGCCCGCGCTCGAGGCATCGGCCTTCGTCGGCTTCATCATCCCGGGTGAGGTCGGGGTGCTGCTCGGCGGCGTCCTGGCCAACCAGCACAAGGTCGCGCTGTGGCAGGTGCTGGTCGCCGGCATTGCCGGCGCGATCATCGGTGACAGCATCGGCTACGAGGTCGGCAAGCGGTACGGCGCGACGTTGCTCAGCAAGATCCCGAACCGGATCCTCAAACCCGAGCACCTGGAAAAGGCTGAGGACACCGTTCGGCGCAACGGGGGCAAAGCGGTCTTCGTCGGCCGGTTCACCGCCGCCGCGCGGGTGCTCATCCCCGGCCTGTCCGGCATGAGCAAGATCCCCTACGGGACATTCCTGGCCTGGAACGCCGCGGGTGGCGCGCTCTGGGCCGGCGGGTTCGTGCTGCTCGGCTACGCGGCGGGGAGCCAGTACCAGACCGTCGCCCACAACGCCTCGATCGCCGGGTTCGCGCTGCTGGCCGTCGTGGTCCTGCTCATCGCCGTCCGGGTCCTTGTTTCGCGGCGTCGCGAGCGGGCGGCCTGACGAGCGAGGAGATTCAGCCGCCCGGAGCGGGCTGTGGGGTCGGCAGCGTGGCCTTGATCGCGAAGGACAGCCCGATGACGAGTTCGGCCTGGGCTTCGTAGCGCTCCGGGATGTCCAGGGTGAGGTTCACCCCGAGCCCGGTAGTCGTCCAGCGTCGGCCCGCGTCGATGCCGTGGATCGCCCACATCACCCCGTCGGCCCCGAACGGTAGATCCTTGCGGCTGCCGACCTCAACCCCGCACTGCAGGGTGATCGCGGGGGCACCCCAGGCGGCGGTGCGGCCCGTATCGGGTGTCACCGGCCGCCGGCGTACGCCGGGCGCCAGCTCGGCCGGCAGCTTGGCCAGCAGCGCGGCGCAGGCCCGCACCGCGACCGGGGCCGAACCGGCCGGCTCGGCGACGGCGACCGGTCCGGACGGCGTGGGCGTGGGTCGGGCGGTCTGCCCGACACCGGAAGTGCAGCCCATCAGCAGCAGGACCAGCAGCGGGCCTACAGGTGGACGACGGGGCACGTGAGGGTGCGGGTGATGCCGTCGACGCCCTGGATCCGGGCCACCACCAGCTTGCCGAGCTCGTCGACGTTGCGCGCCTCGGCGCGCACGATGACGTCGTAGGGGCCGGTGACGTCCTCGGCCTGGGCGACGCCGTCGATGGCGGCGATGGCGATGGCGACGGCGGCAGCTTTGCCGACCTCGGTCTGGATCAGAATGTAGGCCTGGACCACGGTGTCGGATCCCTTCTGGGAGGCTCGTACCCGTGCCGGAACCTACCGCACGCGACCTCGGCGAGTTCGGGTTGATCGCGGCCGTCGTCGCCCGGTTCGGCACCTCCCCGGCGGTGCTGCTCGGGCCCGGCGACGACGCCGCGGTGATCACCTCCCCCGACGGACGGGTCGTCGCCACGACCGACGTGCTCGTCGAGGGGGTGCACTTCCGGCGGGACTGGTCGAGTGCGTACGACGTCGGCCGCAAGGCTGCGGCGGCCAACCTGGCTGACGTCGCCGCGATGGGGGGCGTCGGCACCGCACTGCTCATCGGGCTCGTCGCGCCGCCCGAGCTGCCGGTCGCCTGGGCGCTGGGTCTGGCCGATGGCCTGCGGGACGAGGCGGCCCTGGTCGGCGCGGCCGTCGTCGGTGGAGACACGGTGACGGGCGGGCAGATCGTCGTCAGCGTCACCGCGCTCGGCTCGCTCGGCGGGCTGCCACCCGTTACCCGGGCCGGCGCGCGGGCCGGCGATCTGGTGGTGCTGGCCGGTCGGCTCGGCTGGTCGGCAGCCGGGCTTGCCCTGCTGCAGCAGGGTTCGAGGGACGGCCGGCTCGTCCAGGCGCATCGCCGGCCCGCCCCGCCGTACGCACTCGGTCCGGTCCTGGCGCGGGCCGGCGCAACCGCGATGTGCGACGTCAGCGACGGTCTCGTCGCCGACCTCGGCCACGTCGCGCGAGCCAGTGGCGTCGCGATCGACCTGCGCGGCGACCGACTCGCCGATGACGCGGTCGACCTCGACGACGTCCTGCACGGCGGTGAGGACCACGCCCTGGTCGCGACGCTGCCGGTCGGCTCGGCGTTGCCCGACGGTTGCCGGGTGGTCGGGCAGGTGTCGGCCGGCCATCCGGTGGTCCTGGTCGACGGCCGGGCTACAACCGGTGGCTGGGAGCACTTCCGGTGAAGCGGGTCCTCGTGATCGCCGGGTCCGACTCGGGCGGTGGCGCCGGGATCCAGGCCGACCTCAAGACGCTGCTGGCTCTCGGCGTGCACGGGATGAGCGCGGTGACGGCGGTGACCGCGCAGAACACCCTCGGCGTGCAGGGCGTCTGGCCACTGCCCCCCGATGCGGTGCTGGCCCAGATCGCCAGTGTCACGGCTGATCTCGGGGTCGATGCGGTCAAGACCGGCATGCTCGGCGGCGCTGCGACCGTCGCGGCGGTCGCGCGGGTCCTCACGCCGCTGACCGTCCCCGTGATTGTCGACCCGGTCGCGGTCAGCACGTCCGGCGACCGGCTGCTCGACGAGGACGCCGTCGCGGTCGTCCGAAAGCTGCTGCTGCCGCTCGCGACGGTGCTGACCCCCAACCTGGCCGAGGTGGAGCTGCTGTGCGGGGTCCGGGTGACGCATGAGCACGATCTGCGCCGGGCCGCGGACGCGCTGCTCGCGCTCGGGCCGCATTGGGTCCTCGTCAAGGGCGGCCACCTGCCGGGTGATGCCGTCGACCTGCTGACCGACGGCGATGTCGAGCTGGTCCTGCGGGCCGGGCGGGTGCCGGGCCGGGGGACCCACGGCACCGGCTGCACGCTGGCCTCGGCGATTGCTGCCCGACTCGCGCTCGGCGACGAGATGCCGGCCGCGGTCGGCTTCGCCAAGGATTACGTTACCGGCGCGATCGCCGCCGCCCCCGGGCTCGGCGCCGGGCACGGCCCGGTCGACCACGGCTGGCGGCTGCACCACCCGACCGGCCGGGCGTAGCGTCCAGGTCATGACCGCAGCGCAGGTGCGGGTCGTCCGAGACGGTGACCACGCGACCATCACGATGTCCCGGCCGGAGCAGCGCAACGCCCTGTCGTTGCAGCACCTCACCGAGCTGCTGGCGGCCTTCCAGGCAGTGGGCGACAGCGATGCGACCGGGATCGTGCTGGCCGCCGAGGGACCGGTGTTCTCGGCCGGGCACGACTTCCGTGACGTCGGGGGCGCCGACCTCGACGCGGTGCGCCGGCTGCTGCTGACCTGCGCCGAGCTGATGGACCTCGTGCAGTCCGTCCCGCAGGTCGTCCTGGCCCGCGTCCACGCCCTGGCGACCGCCGCCGGCTGCCAGCTCGTCGCCAGCTGCGACCTCGCGGTGGCCGCCGACACCGCCGGTTTCGCCGCGCCCGGCGGGAAGGGCGGCTGGTTCTGCCACACCCCGATGGTCGCGATCGCCCGCAACGTCGGCCGAAAGCACGCAATGGAGCTCGCCCTCACTGGCGACGTCATCGACGCCGCGACCGCCCTGGAATGGGGTCTGGTCAACCGGGTCGTCCCCGCGGACCGGCTCGACGAAGCGGTCGCGGACCTGCTGACCAGGGCGACCCGCGGCAGCCGCGCAGCCAAGGCGCTCGGTAAGCAGGCGCTCTACGCGCAGACCTCGATGGGCCAAGGCGACGCCTACCGCTACGCCGTCGAGGTGATGGCCGGCGCCAGTCAGAGCGCCGACGCCCAGGAAGGCGTCGCGGCGTTTCTGGAGAAGCGGGCGCCGAAGTGGACGAGCTGAGCTGGTTCCCCGTCCCGGCCGAGCAGGACCTGCCGGAGGACCTGCAGGGCCTGTTCCGCAAGGCCAAGGACAACCTGGGTTTCGTGCCACAGGTCTTTCGTTCCTACAGCTACCGGCCGGACCGGCTGCGTGCCTGGTTTGCCCACTTCAAGAGCCTGCACGTGCCGACCGAGCACCTGTCGGCCGCCGATCGCGAGATGGTCGCGGTCGTCGTGTCGATGGCCAACGGCTGTCTCTATTGCCTGGTCGCGCACGGCGCCGCGCTGCGCGAGGCCCTTGGCGACCCGGTGCTCGGTGACCGGATCACCCTGGACTGGCGCCGGGCCGGCCTCGATCCCCGTCGTACGGCGATCTGCGGTTACGCCGAGAAGCTCACGCGCACCCCGGTCGAGATGACCCGCGACGACCTCGCCGGACTGCTGGCCGTCGGGCTGACGCAGGAGGAGGCATGGGACGTCGCAGAACTCGCCGCGATGTACAACCTCACCAACCGGATGGCCATGGCCACCAACATGATCCCGAACGAGGAGTACCACGCGCTCGCGCGGTAGCCGCGCCTAATCGAGCCGCCGCAGTTCCTTGCGGTAGCGCTCGCCGTTGTCGGCGTACATCGCCACCGCCGGCTCGAAGGCCCCGTCGGGCACCGCGTCGAGCCGCATCTTGGCCGGGATGCCCAGCGCCATCGCGTGAGAAGGCACCTCGGTCCCGTTGCTGACCACCGCGCCGGCCCCCACCAGGGCGCCGGTGCGCACGATGACGTCGTGCAGCACGACCGACCCGGAACCGATCAGGCACCGGTCCTCGACCGTGCATCCCTCCAGATGGGCGATGTGGCCGACCACGCAGTCGTTGCCGATGGTGGTGGCCTGCTCGGCGGTGGCGTGCACGACCGTGCCGTCCTGGATGCTGGTGCGTTCCCCGACCACGATCGTGCCGTAATCCCCTCGCAGGACGGCGCCGGGCCAGATCGAGCTGCCCGCCCCGATCCGGACGTCGCCGATCACGCTCGCATCGGGGTGCACGTAGGCGTCGGGGTGAATGTCGGGGACACGGTCCCCGAGGGCGTAGACGGCCACTGCCGCTCCTTCATCGTCGATGATCCCCGCATCGTGGCATCCTGCGCGGATGGCCTTCTGGTACTGCCTGGACCACAAGCACGTGGAGGGTTCCACGAGCTCCGATGCCGGCTGCCGTGGCGAGGTGCGGCTCGGCCCCTATCCGAGCGCCGACGCGGCCGCGAATGCCCTGCACAGCGTCAAGAACCGTGAGGATCGGATCACCGCAGAGGACCGCGCCTGGGACGGGGACTCCTAGGCCGAGCGGACGACCTTGCCGGCCTTGATGCACGACGTGCAGACGTT
>JAYTOZ010000343.1:0-7025 GCA_043747515.1 Frankiales bacterium
CGCGTCAGCCGGTTGCGCGCAGCAGCACGTAGCCGGCGACCGCGAGTAATAGCACGGCGAACGCCCGGGTGAGTTGTGCACCGCTGACCCGGTCCGCGACGCGCTTGCCCGCGGTGGAGCCGGCGATGGCGGCCAGGGTGAACGGTGCGATGACGGCCCAGTGAAAGTGTTGCTGCCCACTCCGGGCGAGGAGCGCGACGCCGGAGTTCACGCTGATGATCAGCAGGGAGGTGCCGACGGCGGTGGGCATGTCGTACTGCAGGGCCAGCACGAGGGCGGGCACGATGATGAAGCCACCACCGACCCCGAGGAAGCCGGTCAGGAACCCGACGACCAGCCCGGCGACCACGACTCGGAGCGCAACGGCAACCGACAACCTCGGCGCGGCGGTGCACACGGGGCGCACCCCGGTCAACGTTCCCGGCCGGCGCAGCGCGGCGTCCTGCTCGTCCAGCGCGGCCGGCGAGTTGCCGTCCGGGTCCTGATCGTCGGGATGGATGTGCGCCATCGTCTTGGCGAGCATCGCCGTCGCCGCAACGATCATCAGCGTTGCGAAGCACACGAGCAGCACGTTCGGATCGACCCGGGCGTTCAGCGCCGTGCCGGCGAACGAGGCCGCGACCCCTGCCACCCCGAAGGCGAGCCCGGCGCCCCATCGGACCCTTCCGGCCCGGGCGTGCCCCAGCGTGGCCACCCCGGCGGTGAGCCCGACGATGACCAGGCTGCCGGTCGTCGCGGAGCGGGCGCTCTCGCCAACGGCGTAGACGAGCGCCGGGACAGTGAGGATCGACCCGCCGCCACCGAGCGCGCCGAGGCTCAGACCGATGACCAGGCCGAACCCGACGGCGAGCGCGAGGGTCACGGCAGGGTCACTTCACGACCCCGGGTGCACCACCGTCGACGACAACCGGGAAGCCGGCGGCGTGCCAGGCCTGCATGCCCCCGACGATGTTGGTGGCGTCGTGGCCCGCGGCGGCGAGCTGCGCGGCCGCCTTGCCGGAGCGGTTCCCGGTCCGGCACATCGCGATGATCGGCCGGCCGGTCGGCAGCTGAGCCGGTTGCAGGGTGCTGAGCGGCAGGTGACTGGCCTGCGGGGCCCGGCCGAGCTCCCACTCATCGGGCTCGCGGACGTCGAGCAGCAAGGCCTCGCCGGCCTGGGCGCGGCGGGCGGCCTCGTGGACGTCGATCTCCGGGACGGGGGTGGTCATCTGGAACTCCTGGTGGTGTCGGGGCGGGGATGTCGGGCGGTCAGGTGCTGGCCGCCAAGGGCGATGTGTGGGCCGCTGCTCGGGCTGAACGAAGCGGTGACGGTAAAGCGGTCGCCGCGGACGAGGGTCTGCCGCCACTCGACCGGGACGCCGCCGGCACACGACGTACGGTCGATGGCCAGCAGGGCGACGCCGGCCCCGACCTGCAGGCTGCGCCGCTCGGCCGCCGACCCGAGCACGGCGCGCAGCTGCTCCTGCCCTCCGGACAGCCGTACGCCGCACCGGCTGGCCAGCTCGTCGTAGAGCGAGGTGTGGCTGAAGTCCGCCTGCAGCAACGGGCGGGCGAGCTCGGCCGGTAGCCACACGCGGTCCAGTGCCAACGGTTCGCCGCCGGCCAGGCGCAGCCGCTCGAGGAACAGCAGCGGGGTGGACTCCTCGAGCCCGAGCCGAGAGGCGACGGTGCCATCCTGGGTCAGTTCCAGCCGGCGGACGTCACTGCGCTGCTCGGTGCCGCGTGCCTCCACCGAAGAGAACAGGCTGTACAGCGCACCGAGGGGCTGGGAGAACTGTGGCTTGGGGGACAGGCGCGGGGCACGTCCGCGCTCGGCGGTGACCAGTCCCTCGGCCCGGAGCCGCCGCAGGGCCTCGCGGACGGTCTGTCGGCTGACGGCGTACTGGGCCACCAAGGCGTGCTCGGCCGGGAATGCCTCGGCGAACTCCCCGGTGTCCAGCCGCCGGCGCAGGTCGGCGTCGAGCTGGGCCCACAGCGGCAGCGGATGTCGACGGTCCAGGACCGTCGGTCCCCCTCGCGGTGGTGTGGTCACCCGGCCTCCCTTGCCCTTCACTCACTGTTGAGTAAGAATGTACGGATGTTCGGCTCCGACGGCAAGGTCGGGGCGACGCTCGTCAGGAGGCCGCGTGCAGGTCATCACGATCGAGACCCTCGAGCTCGGCGACCGAAGTTATGTCGTCGGTGAGGGTGGGCCTGGCTCCGAGGCCGTGGTCATCGACCCGCAGCGCGACCTCGACCGGGTCGAGGCGGTGCTCGCCGAGCAGGGCTGGAGCTGCGTGCTGGTGGTCGAGACCCACCTGCACAACGACTACGTCACGGGTGGCCTGGAGCTGGCCCGGCGGACCGGCGCGACGTATGCGGTGCAGGGGCGCGAAGATGTCGCGTTCGAGCGGTGCGCCGTGCATGACGGCGACATCCTTTCGGCTGGCACCCTTGAGATCCGGGTGCTGGAGACCCCCGGCCACACGGAGAACCACGTCTCGTACGTGATCGGCCACCACGGCCGGCCCACGGCGGTGTTCTCCGGCGGCGCGCTGCTCTACGGCGCGGTCGGTCGCACCGACCTGGTCGACCCAGACCGGACCGTGCGCCTGACCCACGCGCAGTACCAGTCGGCGGACAAGCTCGCCCACCTGCACGACGACGCGGCGCTGTATCCCACGCACGGGTTCGGCTCGATGTGCTCCTCTGGCGGGAGTAGCGGTGCGAGCGCCAGCACGATCGGGGCCGAGAAGCGGGTCAATGTCGCGCTCACCGAACCGGACGAGGAGCGTTTCGTCGCAGACCTCATCGCCGGTCTCACGGACTACCCGGCGTACTACGCGCACATGGGCGCCCGCAACGCCGCCGGCCCGGCTGGCGCCGACCTGTCCGCGCCTGAGCCCGTCGGCGCCGACGAGGTCGCCAAACGCATCGCCGCGGGCGAGTGGGTTGTGGACCTGCGCGACCGGACCGCCTACGCCGCAGACCATCTCGCCGGCAGCATCGGGATCGCCCTCGATCTGCAGTTCGCGACCTACCTCGGCTGGCTGATCCCCTGGGGCGCGCCGCTGACCCTGATCGGCGACAGCCCAGCGCAGATCGGCGAGGCTCAGCGCCAGCTCGTCCGGATCGGCATCGACCGACCGGCTGGTGCCGCATCCGGTCCGCTCGCCGACCTGGCCGGCCGCACCGAGGTCCGCGGCTACCCGCAACGCACTTTCATCGACCTGGCTGCTGCGACCCAGCCGAGCGTCCTTGACGTACGCCGGGACGACGAGCGAGCAGCCGGCGCCATCGCCGGCTCGGTGCACATCCCGTTGCACAGCCTGCTCGCCCGGATGCCGGAGGTGCCGGCGGGGCAGCTCTGGGTGCACTGCGCCGCCGGGTTCCGCGCCAGCATCGCCGCCAGCCTGCTCGACCGCGCCGGCCACGACGTGATCTTCATCGACGACGACTGGGAGCACGTGGCCGCGTCCGGCCTGCAGCTCATCTGATCATCACCGGCCCATACCTGCCGGCCTGCAACGCAGCTTGCTGAGCCAGGTCCCGGCATCTGCCACCCCGTCACCGTGCGGCACAGACCGGTCAGCTGAGCCGTCCCAGCAGGTCGAGGACCCGCCGCTCAACCTCGCCGACGATGCGGCGGACCGTCTCGACGTCCTGCCCCTTCGGGTCGTCGAGCTGCCAGTCCTCGTAGGTCTTGCCGGGGAAGACCGGGCAGGTCTCGCCGCAGCCCATCGTGATCACCCAGTCGGCCTCCTGCACGACGTCGTAGGTGAGGAGCTTCGGGGCCTCGCCCTCGACCGACAGGCCGCGGTCGTGCAGCTCCTTGACGACCGCCGGGTTCAGGGCGTCACCGGGCTCACTGCCCGCGGACCGCACGGCGACCCGGTCGCCGCCGTGGTGTTCGGCCAGGATCTTCGCGGCGAGGGACCGACCGCCGTTGTGAACGCACGCGAACAGGATCACGGGTTTGGTCACGGGCGGGCCTCCTGGTGCGGGACGTGGTCGAGGCGGGTCACGTCGTCGGCGACGGACCGGGCGTCCGGGTAGAGCGCAAGGACCGCGCCGACGGCAAGGGCCGCGCCGACGAGCTGCATGAGCACGAACATGGGGACCGATGACGGGGAGATCCCGGCGAACGTGTCCGAGAGGGTCCTGCCGATGGTGATCGCGGGGTTCGCGAACGATGTGGACGAGGTGAACCAGTACGCGGCAGTGATGTAGCCCCCGACCGCGAACCCCACCATCGACTGCCGTCCCGCGCGGACGACGCCGAAGATTACGACGAGCAGGCCGAACGTCGCCACGACCTCGCCGAGCCACAGCCCGCCCGCCGAGCGGTGGTGGCTACTGATCTCGACCGCGGGCAGCTCGAACATCAGGTTGGCGATCATCACGCCGAGGCAGCAGCCGACCACCTGCGCGGCGACGAACACCGCCGCGGCTCTGGTCGTGATGGCGCCAAGAGCGCGCTCGGCCAGGGTGACCGCAGGATTGAAGGCGGCGGAGACCGGCCCGAGCGAGAGGATGAGAGCGACGAGGACCGCCCCGGTGATCAGGCTGTTCTCCAGCAGCTGGAGGCCCGTGTCGTTCGGGGACAGGGTCTGGGCGGCGATGCCGGACCCGACGACAGTCGCGGCGAGCAGCGCGCTGCCGAGAAGCTCGGCGAATGCCTGCCGGGCGAGCATCAGCAGCACGCCGGATCGATGACCCGGCACAGCGCACCGAGACCGTCGGCGTTCGGTCGGTAGAAGACGTTCGTGCCCTTGCGGGTCCCCTCGACCAGGCCTGCGTCACGAAGCTGCTTCATGTGGTGGGAGACAGTCGCCTCGGTCACGCCGACAGCCGGTGCGAGATCGCAGGTGCAGACTCCGGTGTCGGTCTCGGCGAGGATCAGGGACATGAGCCGGACCCGCACGGGGTCGGCCAGGGCCTTGAGACGCAGCGCGATCTCCAGCGCGTCCGCCTCGCTGATCGGGCCTGACGCCAGGGTCGCGCAGCAGATCGGGCCGGTGGTGTCGAGCACGCGCAGACGCTTCGGCATCATTCAATCGTAGACGAACGTCGAGCGACACCTTGACGAACGTCGAACGACACGGCCGGTAGCCCCCGCCCTCGACGCTGTGCCCGCCCCGACCCCGGACGCCGGCCGGGCCCAGCTCACCCTCAACGTCGATGTTCTCGACGCCGCCGTCGCGTTTCACCCCAAGCTGTTCGGCACCGGTCCGACGAAGCTCTGCCCGGTTCGGCCAGGGCGAGGGTGGATGCCCGCTTTCTTGTTTCGGTTCAGCTGATGGGGAGCCGGCGTACGGCCAGCCGTGTTGGGCTCAGCGACACCACAGCTCCGGCTGCAAGATCTGCGGTGATCGCGGGGCGAACAGCTGTCCGGGTCGCTGTCGCTGATGTCGCGGGCCGAGGCGAGGTGCCGTTGGCTCGCTGCCAGGAGCCGATCGGCGTGCTCGCGGCTCGCGGGTACGCGTTGCAGCTCCTTCGCGGCGAGCATCTGCTCCGGGGTGGCCCGGCCGCTCCCACCTCACGAAGCGTCCCGGGCAGCCACCAGGGGGAGCTCGACGAGCGGGCGAGTGCGGACTGAGGTCAGAAAAGGATCCTTGGGATCGGGGGTGTCCCAGGTGGAGGCCCGGACTCACGGACAACGGGGACCAGGGCGAGCAGCTCCGCCAGCACGGGCAACGGGCCGTAGGTCATCGACAGCAACTCCGTCAGAGGGCGGGCAATCATCCCGGTTGGGCTCGCCAAGCGCTGGATGTGGCTCCGGGCCGACGCGCAATCCGGGTCGTGCCCCCGGCGCGCCCCTTCGACGGGCACGAAGCGGCAAATCAGGGCGATCGGCGGACAACGGATCAAGATCACGAGAGAACGAAAACCAGGTTCTTACCAGCGGAAACGCTGGTGAGAGTGGTGGAGGTGGAGCGGGCGACGAGAATCGAACTCGCGTTCTCAGCTTGGGAAGCTGATGTTCTGCCGCTGAACTACGCCCGCAGGGTGCCCGCGGACTCTACTAGCCTTGGACCCGTGCTGCTCTCGGACCGCGATCTCAAGGCCGCCCTCGCCGACGGCCGGCTGGGTGTGTCGCCGTACGACGAGGCGATGGTGCAGCCGAGCAGTATTGACGTTCGGCTGGACCGTTACTTCCGGGTGTTCGCCAACCATCGCTACACCCACATCGACCCGGCTGCGGCCCAGGACGACTTAACGGAGTTGCTGGAGCCTGATGGCGATGAGCCGTTCATCTTGCATCCGGGGGAGTTCGTGCTGGGCTCGACGTTGGAGATCATCAGCCTCGGCGACGACCTCGCGGCCAGGCTCGAAGGCAAAAGCTCGCTGGGCCGATTGGGGCTGCTGACGCATTCAACGGCGGGATTCATTGACCCGGGCTTCTCCGGGCACGTCACGCTCGAGCTCAGCAATGTCGCGAACCTGCCGATCAAGCTCTACCCAGGTATGAAGATCGGTCAGATCTGTGTGCTGCCGCTGAGCTCGCCGGCCGAGCACCCGTACGGCTCGAGCGTCTACGGCTCGCGGTATCAGGACCAGCGCGGGCCGACGTCGTCGCGATCACACCTGCGCTTCAGTCGGGCCGAGACCCGGGAGCCCTGAACAAGCGTCCCGGCTGGGAGGTGGCTGCGCCGATCCGCCGGCTGTCCAGACAGAAGAATGTGGATCATTTGATCACGTGCCGCATGACGGACGCTTCCCGGGATGTCGGGACCGGTCAGCCGGGACAGCGGCTGTGGCCTGCTGAGGTGCGCGCGGGCCGCTGTTGATCGGCGGCCCGGGGTGGTCAGATGAGTGCGTGACAGTCCCTGACGACATGGTGTTGGTTCGCCGGCTCGGCGTGTTCGTGGAGTCGATCCACGCCGTCGTGTACTTCGCCCCCGAGCCGCAGGCGGCGTACGCGGCCCTCGGTCTGAAGGGCTACTGGCGGGGGTACTTCGCCAGCCGTTCCGCTCCGCTGGGCGAAGCTACGCCAGAGCTGGTGACCGCCCTGTTCGGCGGCTTCGCCCCCGCGATGGTGGCCC
>JAYTOZ010000344.1:0-7356 GCA_043747515.1 Frankiales bacterium
CGATGCCCCAGGCATCGCCCCGACCTGCGAGACGGCGGCTCGCGCGCTCCGCGCCGCCCGCGGGCTGGGGTCGAACGTCGTGGACCGCTGACGGCACGCCTGGCAGCCCGTTGAGCTCGTCGTTGCTGCTGCGGATTGGTCTCGCCAGCAGGCGCCGGCCTCACAAGTGACAGGATGGGCGAGTGCAGGCTGGTGATGCGATCCACACCTTCCGGTTGCGCCAAGGTCGAACCTCACCCACCGCGCTGGCGGCGCTCGAACGCCTCCGGCCAGGGTTCGGCTGCCTGCCGACCGACCTGGTGGACCCGACCAGGGTCTTCGGTCGGCTCGCCCCGCTCGTGCTCGAGATCGGCTCGGGCATGGGCGAGGCAACGGCCGCGATGGCCGCGGCACACCCCGAGATCGACATCGTCGCTGTCGAGGTGCACCGGGCCGGGGTCGCGGCCCTGGTGCAACGACTCGACGAGGCGCACCTGAGCAATGTTCGGGTCGTCGAGGGTGACGCGGTCGCCGTGCTCGGCGACGTCGTCGCGCTGTCGTCGCTGACCGAGGTGCGGGTGTTTTTCCCCGATCCCTGGCCGAAGGCCCGGCACGCCAAGCGCCGGCTGCTCAGCCCCGCCTTCGCTCGGCTGGTGGCCGGCCGCCTCGTGATCGGTGGCCGCCTGCACTTCGCGACCGACTGGCCCGCGTACGCCGAGCAGGCGATCGAGGTGATGGCGCCGGTGCTCGACACCCAGCGGGTCGGGCGGCCCCCGACCCGGCCGGTCACCCGGTTCGAGCAGCGCGGGTTGGCCGCCGGGCGTGCGTCCTACGACGTGGTGGGCGTCCGGCGCGACCCCGGCCGCGATAGATTGCACGCGCAAAGATGCCCACCCACCTGAGAGGCACCACGTGAGCCAGAGCGACCAGACCCGGCAGAACACCAGCTTCCCGAGCGGGGGCGGCACCGCGCACGGCTATCTGGCCGTGCCCGAATCGGGCAGCGGCCCAGGCGTCATCGTGATCCAGGAGTGGTGGGGCCTCACCGACCACATCGCAGACATCGCCGACCGTCTCGCCAAGGAGGGGTTCGTCGCCCTCGCCCCCGACCTCTACGGCGGCAAGACGGCCCATGACGCCGACGAGGCCGGTCAGATGATGATGTCGCTGCCGGTCGACCAGGCCGCCAGGGACCTCGGTGGCGCAGTCGACTTCCTGCTCGCGCACGAGGCCGTCACCTCGGGCAAGGTCGGGGCTGTCGGCTTCTGCATGGGCGGTGGGTTCGTCCTGCTGCTCGCTGCCCAACAGGGCGACAAGGTCGGCGCGGCTGTGCCGTTCTACGGGGTCGGCCCCGGCGACCCCAAGTCCTACGCCGGCGTCACCGCCGCTGTCCAGGGGCACTACGGGTTGCAGGACGACTTCTACCCGGCGGAGGCCGCCAAGCAGCAGGAGCAGCAGATCCGCAGCGAGTCCGGCGCACCGGTCGAGTTCCACTTCTACGAGGCCGCGCACGCCTTCCACAACGATGAGAACCTGCTCGGCACCTACAGCGAGGCCGACGCCAAGCTGGCCTGGTCCCGCACCGTGGACTTCCTGCGCAGCCGGCTCAGCTGACCGCCCCGCACCGACCGGCCCGTCACCCCCGAGCAGGGTGCGGGCCGGTTCGGCGTACGCCGGGGCAGTGTCAGTCGTCCTCGGTGGACGGCTCGTCGTCGGCAGCCCGGACCCAGCCGGTGGTGCGCTTCTTGGGCTCGACGGCCACCGTCGCGGCGCGGGTGGCGGCCGGCGAGGCGAGCTGCACACCGGCCTGCGAGAGCCACTGGCGCTGGGTCTCGAGCGACGCCTCCAGCTCGCCGGTGGGGCGACCGGCCGCCCGGGCCTTGCCGAGCTTGCCCTCGAGCTCGAGCACCTTCTCGCGTAGCCGCACCACAAAGGGCGACTCCTGCTTGGGCGTGGCCGCCGACCCGGCGCTGCGGAACTTCTCCTCGACGGCCGCCATCCGGTCCTCGAGCGAGCGCATCGCGTCGCGCGGCACCTTGCCAACGGCTTCCCAGCGCTCCCCCAGCTTGCGCAGCGCTGCCTTGCCCCGGTCCACCGCGGCCGGGTCGAGCGCCTCAGCCTCGGCGAGGATGTCCTGCTTCTGCTTCTCGTTGCCGCGGAACTCCTCGTCCTGCTCGGCGAAGGAGGCGTTGCGGGCACTGAAAAAACGGTCCTGGGCGCCCTTGAAGGACTCCCAGAGCGAATCCTCGACCTCGCGGGGGGCGCGGCCGGCGGTCTTCCAATCCGCCATCAGCTGCTTGTAGCGGTCGGCCGTGGCCTTCCACTCGGTCGAGCCGGCCAGGCCCTCCGCCTCGCGGACCAGCTGCTCCTTGCGAGTCTTGGCGACCGCACGCTGCTGCTCCAGGGCGCCGAAGTGGGTGGTGCGGCGTTCGTTGAAACGGGCTCGGGCCGCGACGACGCGCTCCCAGAGGGCGTCATCGGTCTTCTTGTCGACCCCGGTGATGCGCTTCCAGTCCTGACCCAGGGTGCGCAGTCGCTCCCCCGCATCGCGCCAGGACGAGCTGCTGGCCAACTGCTCGGCCTCCTCGGCCAATGCCGTCTTCTTCAGCACCGACTCGCCCTTGGCCACCTCGCGAGCCGCCTTGGCGGCCTCCACCGCCTCCACCGTGCCGGCCAGCAGCGCATCGACCCTCGTCTCGAGGGCGGCCAGGTTGCCGACCGCCGGGGCCGTCGGCAACGTCTGCTTCAGCCGCGCGGCGCTCGCCGCCACCTGCCGGGGATCACCGGCGCCGCTGCGCAACCGCTGCTCAAGCAGCGTCACCTCGGTCGCGAGCTGCTCGAAGCGGCGGACGAAGTGCGCCAGCCCCTCCTGCGGCGTCCCGGCATGCCAGGAACCCACCTCGCGCTCACCCTCGGTGGTCCTGACGAAGACAGCCCCGTCGTCGGTGACCCGGCCCCACTCGCTCATGCTGCTCCCTCGTCGATGCTGCCGGGGCAGTCTCCCCCATGGCACGGCAGACTGCGCCGGTGACCACCCCGGCAGCCCCGAGGCGCCCGCCCGGGCGGCGACCGGTCGACCTCGTCGCGGTGCTGTTCGCCTACGTCCTGCCACTGGCCCTGGTCACCGCCGGGTTGATCGTCACCGGGCTGGGCGTGCTTGCCGTGGCGCTGCTCGCCGTCGAGGCGTGCGTGCTGCTCGCCGTCGTGCTGATGCGCCGCCGGCCGCCCCAGGCACCGGGCCTCGGCGAGCCCACCAGGCGACCCTGGCTCGTGCCGCTGGTGATGGTCGCCATCGTTGGCGGGGTGGTCGCTGTCGCAGTGATCGCGGCCGCGGCCGGCTGACCCAGGCCCGTCGTATATCCGGACGGGCTGCCACGGGCGCCGACTGGCACGATCAGCCGATGAGCTCGCCCCTGGCCTACCCCGCAGCCGTGCTCGGCGGCGTCCTGGTGGTCGCCACCGTCAAGAGCGTGGTCGCGACGCTGGTCGTGCCGCGCCACAGCTACAACCGGATCGGCCGTTTCGTGGGGCGCTCGGTGGACCGGCTCTACCGCCTCGCGACGGAGCGCCAGCACGACTACACCGTCCGCGACCGGCGACTCGCGACGCAGGCCTCGACCACGATCCTGACCCAACTCGCCGTCTGGCTCGTGCTGTTCGACCTCGGCTTCTCCCTGCTGCTGTGGCCGTTCGACCCGAAAGGGTTCGGGCACGCCGCCTCGCAGGCCGGCTCGTCGCTGTTCACCCTTGGTTACGCCGGTCCGAGCAGCGGCACGCTGACTGTCATCGACTACGTCGCGGCCGCCTGCGGGCTGATCGTGGTCGCCCTGCAGATCGGTTACCTGCCGACGTTGTACGGCGCGTTCAACCGCCGCGAGACCGAGGTGACGCTGCTGACGTCGCGGGCCGGCACCCCCGCGTGGGGCCCGGAGGTGCTCGCCCGCACCCGGTTCGGGGTCGGCGAAACCGACGAGGGCGCCGTGATGGACGCGTTCTACCTGCAGTGGGAGCGCTGGGCCGCCGACGTCGCCGAGAGCCACACCAATTATCCGGTGCTCACCCGATTCCGCTCCCCCGGTCCGCTCACCTCCTGGCTCGTCGGGCTCGTCGCGGTCCTGGACTCAGCCGCGCTGTGGATGGCGATCGCGCCGTCGACGGCGCCGACCGTGGAGGCAAGGCTCTGCCTGCGGATGGGCTTCACTGCGCTGCAGGTGATCGCCGAGAGCCTCGGCATCGCCGTCGACCGCGACCCCGACCCTGACGCGTCGTTGGAGCTCACCTACGAGGAGTTCCTGACCGGGGTGGAGCGGCTGGTCAGCGCCGGCTTCCAGACCGAGCGCAGCCCGGAGCAGGCGTGGCCGGACTTCCGCGGCTGGCGGGTCAACTACGAGGCGGTTGCCTACGCCCTCGCCGCCCGCACCGACGCCGTACCAGGCCCGTGGACGGGGCCCCGGCGCACCGGTGACCACACGATGGCGCCGCTGCGACCGCCGAACCGCATCCCGACCCCGCACCCGAGCGACCCCGCCCTGACCCCGGAGCAGCGATGACCTGGCAGCACCACACCCTCGCCGGCGTGCGGACGGTCGCGCCGACCGCCGGCGTGCACCTGACCCCGGCCCGGTTGGCCCTGCAGGCGGTTGCCCGGACCTTTGCGATGGACGAGGTGCTGCCGGTCGCCAACCGGCTCGACCCGCGGCATGAGGACATCCCCGCCGCGCTGCTCGAGCGGATGGCCGAGCTGGGGTTTTTCGGCCTGCTCGTCGCGGTCGAGGACGGCGGCCTGGGGCTCGGCGTGATGGAGTACTGCCAGGTCTCGGAGGAGCTGGCCAGGGCCTGGATGAGCGTTGCGAGCGTCATCGCCCGCGGCAACGGCACCGGCTGCGACAGCCCCGATCCGGTACGCCGGGCCGAGCTGCTCCGCCGGTCGGCGTGCGGGCGATGGATCGGCTCGATCGCCTTCTCGGAGCCGCAAGCCGGCTCGGACCTCGCCAACGTGGCTTGCGCCGCCAAGCGCGACGGTGACGGCTGGGTCGTCACCGGGACCAAGCGCTGGGTCGGCAACGCCCTCGCCGCGGACTTCGTGCACCTGCTCGCGCGCACCCGGCCGCCGGGTCAGGGGCAGAGCCGGTCGGACGGCCTCGAGCTGTTCCTTGTCGAGAAGGAGCGCGGCAGCTTCCCGGCCGGCATGACCGGCCAGCCGATCGACAAGATCGGCTACTTCGGGCTGACCACCTGGCAGCTCGAGCTCGACGGCATGCGGCTGCCGGCCGGGGCGCTCCAGGACACCGGGCAGCAGGAGGGCCAGGGTTTCAAGGACAGCCTGCGCTGGCTCGGCATCGCCAGGGTGCAGACCGCCGCCCGCGCTGTCGGCCTGGCCCGGGGGGCGCTGGAGGATGCTCTGGCCTACAGCCGGCAACGGGTGCAGTTCGGCCAGCCGCTGGCCGAGCAGCAGGTGCTCCGGCACCGGCTCGCCGGGATGGCCGCCGACGTCGAGGCGGCCCGCCAGCTCTGGCAGCACGCGGCCTGGCTGCTCGACGCGGGCGAACCGGCCGACGTCGAGACCTCGCAGGCCAAGTTGGTGGCGAGCGAGACCGCCGAGCGGGTGACCAGCTCGGCGTTGCAGATCTTCGGCGGCAACGGCTACACCACCGAGCACGCGGTCGAGCGCTACTGGCGCGACGCCCGGCTGACCACGATCTTCGAGGGCACCTCGGAGATCCAGCGCAAGATCATCTCGGACGCGCTGCTGCGGGACTGAGCCGGCCTCAGGACGGGGCCCGCAGCCCGGCGTCGTCCAGGTCGATCCCGACGACCCGGGCGACCCGGTCGAGATCGACGTCGGACGCGAGGAGCACGGCCCGGTGCCGCCAGGCGACCGCGGCGATCAGACAGTCGACCGTGCCTCGCGGCGTCACCCCGACGCGGCGGCACCGGCGGTAGATGGTGACAGCGGCGTCGAAGTCGGTGACGGCGTCGAAGTGCAGCAGGTCGAAGCGCCGCAGCAGCCGTCGCAGGTCGGCCTCGCGCTCGTCGGTGCGCGCCCCGGCAAGGACCTCCATCACCACGGGCTGGGTCACCGACAGCGGTCCGCCCCTCTCGATCAACTCGGTGATGCGCAGGTCGACTGGGCTGCCGGAGGCCCGGTCGTACTCCACCCAGGCCGAGGTGTCAGCCAGGATCACCCGGCTCCTCGCGGTGGGCGATCGCCCGGCAGCTGATCGATGGCCCGGGCCCCGCGCATCTGCAGGGCTTCCTCGCGGGTCATCGGCTGCCCGGCCAGGTGCTGCAGGGCTAGCGCCACCGCCTCGGTCTTGGTCCGCAGGCCGAACCGGTCCATGATCGCTTGGACGTGGCCGTCCTCGATCTCGATATTCGTGCGCACCCGAGCCATACACCTACGGTACACCTCACGTGCACGATAGGTGTACGACGCACAGGTGCCAGGTCGGTGGTCCACAGTGGGGTGACCGACGAGGAGCAGGAGGACGGCATGCGCGCTGTGGTGGTCGCGGAGTTCGGCGGGCCAGCGGTGCTGCAGGTGCAGGACCTTGAGCGGCCCGAGCCCGGCCCCGGGCAGGTGCTCGTCGACGTGGTGGCCGCCGGCGTGAACTACATGGACGTCTATGGCCGACAGGGCACACCGCCGTACGCCGGCGCCCTGCCCTTCACACCCGGCGGTGAGGGCGCGGGCACCGTTGCCGCGATCGGGCCCGGCGTCGAGAGCCCGGCAGTGGGCGACCGGGTGGCCTGGGCCGGGGTCAGCGGCAGCTACGCCGAGCAGGTCCTCGTCCCGGCCGACCGCGCCGTGCCGGTCCCGCCGGGGGTCGAGCTACAGACCGCCGCAGCGGTGCTGCTGCAGGGCATCACCGCGCACTATCTGAGCCACAGCACCTACCCCATCCAGCCCGGTGACGTCGCTGTGGTGCACGCGGCGGCCGGCGGGGTCGGGCTGCTGCTGACCCAGCTGGTCAAGCGACGCGGCGGTCTGGTGGTCGCGACCACGTCAACCCCGGACAAGGCCGAGCTCGCCCGGCAGGCCGGCGCCGACGTCGTCACGACCTACGACGGGTTCGTCGACGCCGTCAAGGACGCCAGCGGTGGCAGCGGTGCGGCGGTCGTCTACGACGGGGTCGGCGCAACCACCTTTGACGCCGGGCTGAGGTGTCTGCGGCTGCGCGGGATGATGGTCCTCTACGGTGCGGCGAGCGGTCCCGTCACGGCTTTCGACACCGCCCGCCTCGCCGGTGGCGGCTCGTTGTACCTGACCCGGCCGACCATGGGCAGCTACGTCGCCACCCGCGAGGAGCTGCTCGGGCGGACCGGCGAGCTGTTCGGCTGGATCGCGGCCAGCGAGCTCGACGTGCACGTCGGCGG
>JAYTOZ010000345.1:0-6124 GCA_043747515.1 Frankiales bacterium
CTACGGCCCGACGGCACGGTGCGCGACACCGCGTACTTCTCGATGCTCGCCGCCGAGTGGCCGACGGCCCGGGCTCGCCTGCAGGCAAGGGTCGTTGCCGCCAGGTCGGGGTAGGTCGACGCCATGGACGACTCCGAGGAGCTCGACACCGCCCTGCCGACGTACGCCGTCCTGGCCCAGCTCAGCCGGCCGGCCGGCGGGTCGGGCGAGGAGGCCGTCCGGTCGGTCGAGACCGACCTGCGGGCCGCCGGCGCACCGTACGACCTCGTGACGGTGGAGCGGCAGGACGACGACGGGACCTGGCGGCTGCGGGCGAGGTTCGTCGTGGTGAGCGTTGACGGGGAGACCGCGGTGGGCGGCGTGCACGAGACGTTGGTCGCGGCGGGCGTGCGCCCGGACGAGGTGTGGCTGGACCACCTCGACCCGTGATCGCGGGGGGCGGTGACGGCTGGGGTGTTGCGGCTGGGGCGTTGCGGCTGGGGCGTTGCGGCTGGGGCGCGAGCACGACCACAACAGCAGGCAAGGGTCCTCAGACGTCTCGCCCTCACCGCCTGTTGAGCGCGGCCCGTACCGATCATGTGTCTACTTCCCTGCTGCGGTGGTCGCCGCCCGGCGCAACCGGCCCGAGGCTCGGTGATCCACAGAAGGTGGGGCACTCCTGCGAAGATCATCCCGGTGCCATGGGGGAAGTGGAGCCCGCCGGGCCCGGTGTGCGCCGGGCCCGATGTGCGCCGTGCCCGAGGTGCGCCCCCCAAAGCCATGCGCCCGGGCCGCCGGGCCGGCGAAGCCTGCCGCAATCCCGGTGATCCGCGGTCAACAGCGGGATGACAGACAATCATGACGACAACAGCAGCCACGGCACGCCGTCATGGCGTCGCGGGCAACCGAGCGTGACCGGCGTCACGAAAGCGCCCACTTCACTGCTGTCGCGGTCTCGGTCGCGGCGCTGCACAGCTGCACAGCGCAACCACCCCCATGATCCACGAGAGACTCGGGCACCTCTCCACAGACCATCCCGGTGCCCGGGCTTGCGTGGATCACCAGGGTTGTCGCGGGCGGACGCCTCGGCGGGGATCTACGCCCGGGAGCCGGGCAAGGTGGCGGATGGCAGCCAGGCGAGCGCGACCTGATCGCCGGCCGCCAGCGGCCGCCCCGGGTCGACGACCGCGAAAGCCTGCGCCGTCGCGGCGCCGCGCAGCATCGCCGCCCCGCCGTGCCCGGTCGGCCAGGCGCGGCCGTCATCGAGCCGTACCGGCACCAGACGATGGACGGCCAGCGCGTCGAGGGGCGCTGCGAGCTCGGCGCTGCTGAGCGGCGGCTCCGGGCGGCCGGACAGCGCGGCGAGCAACGGTGCGACCAGGGTGACGAGTCCGCTGAGTGCGGCCAGCGGGTTGCCCGGCAGGCCGACGAGCAGCCGGCCGTCGGCCAGGCGCGCAAGCAGTTGCGGATGACCGGGTTTGACGGCGACGCCGTCGATGAGTGTCCGGGCGCCGAGCTGTTCGAGGACTCCGGCGAGATGATCGGCCGGCCCGACCGAGGAGGCCCCGCTGGTCAGCACGACGTCGCCGGCAGCGTCAGCAACCGCCCGCAGCAGCGCGTTCCGGTCGTCGGGGAGCAGCGTCGTCGAGGTGAGTTCACCACCCCAGCAGGCGATCGAGCTCGGCAGGAGGGGACCGAGTGCATCCCGGATGCGGCTGCCGCCGGGCCTACCGGTTGGCAGCAATTCCGTGCCGGTGACCAGGGCCGACACCCGGGGCCGGCCGTGCACCGCGACCGTGTCGTGACCGAGGGCCGCAGCCAGGCCGGCAGCGACCGGACTGAGCACGAGCCCGGCTGGGAGCACCTGTTCACCGGCGGCGCACTCATCGCCGCAGAGTCGGACGTGCCGGCCGACGGGATGCGGGCCGGTCAGCTGCGGGCCGGTCAGCTCCTGACCGATCAACTCTCGGCCGATCAACTCCCGATCGGCGGGCTGCGGGCCGGCGGCGTGCGGTCCCCTGACCTGCGGGCGGTTGACAGCAGCGCCGGTGATCGCGCCGTCCTCATACGGCACGACACCCTCGGCGCCGCCCGGAACGCCGGCGCCGGTGGCGATCTCGACGGCCTGGCCGACAGCAAGCGGCCCGGGCGGCGGGTCGCCGGCCAGGACCCGGCCCACCACCTGCCAGGGGCCGGGACCACGGACCGCCCAGCCGTCCATCGCCGCGGTGTCGACGGCCGGCAGGGGCCACCGCGCCACGAGCGGTCCGGCCAGCACCGCGCCCACGGCCAGGCCGAGCGGCAGCTCGACAACGGGCAGCGGCACACCGGCGGCGTAGGCGATCCGGCGGGCGGCCGGCCACGGGGTCACGCCGGGGGTTGGGATGGCCACTGCCCCGCGAGCGCGCTGAGCCGGGCACACGCCTCGGCGGGGTCGGCGCCGGCCGCCACCGCGAGGCCGAGCAGGTAGGTCGTCAGCGGCGCCGCCGGCCGCTCGACCCCGTGGGCGACGTCGCGGGTCAGGTCGAGCAACAGGTGCATGTCGACCGGACCGTCGACACCGAGCTCGGCGGCGGCAGCGGCCAGCCAGTCATCGAGCTGGCTCACCCGAGCGCCCTCGCCCGGCGCAGGTCCTCGTCGGTGTCGCAATCGGTCCAGGGCGCCGGCCGACCAGGTGTGGGACTGGACCGGATCCGGCGTACGTCGAGCTGGTCGAACACGTCGCGAAGCCGCGCCCCGTCGACGATCTCGGGCAGTGCGGCCCGCAGCGCGGAGCTGGACCAGGCACCTGTCAGGACCTGGTCGCGGCCGGTGTCGTCGACGAGCATCGCCCCCTGGCCGCCGGTGTCCACCAGGGTCTGCACGGTGGCGGCGTCGAGGAACGGCAGGTCGGCCGCGAGCAGCGCCACCCGGTCAGCGGTGACGAGGACGAGTCCGGCGGCCAGCGCCGCGACCGGACCGCCGCCGGCCGGCTCCTCCCTGGTCCACAGCACCGGCCGCGAGGTGGCGCGCGCGGGTCCGACCACGATCGTCCGCTCGGCGCCGACGAGGGCAGCCAGCACATGCTCGAGCAGGCTCGCGGCGCCGACCACGAGCCCCGGCTTGTCGATGCCGCCGAGCCGGCGCGCGCTGCCGCCGGCGAGCACCACCGCGTCGTACGACGTCATGGTCGAATCCTGTCACGCGGCCCCGCGCACGAGCCGGACAGCGAGGAAACCGCCGTGGACAGCGACCTCGTGCACGGTGACCTGCACGCCGTTGAGGTCGAGGCACTGTCCCGTGGCGAGGTCGAAGGCCTGCTTGAACATCGGGCTGCTCACGACGTCGCGGCCGCCGCGGGTGCCGACGATGCCCCGCGCGAGCACCATCGCGCCGCTGACGGGGTCGCGGTTGTCGAGGGCATGCAGCGACCCGCTCGCGGTCCGGAACAGCGCGACCTGCTCGCCGTCGATGAGCACACACACGCCGCGCTCGGACGGCACCCGCGAGGCGGGGCAGACGGTGCGCCAGGTCATGCCCGGACCACCTCGAGGACGAGTCCGGCGAGATCGACCGGACGGTGCTGGCGGCGGACCGGTTCGTGCCGGATCGACGGGTCGGGGGTGTCCGGCGCGTTGACGAAGGAGACGAAACGCTCCAGCCGCTGCGGGTCGGCGAGCGCCTCGGCCCACTCGTCGCGGTAGTCCCGGACGTGCCGGGTCAACCGCTGCGGGTCGGCGAGCGCCTCGGCCCACTCGTCGCGGTAGTCCCGGACGTGCCGGGTCATCGCCGCGTCGAGCTCCGCGCACAGGCCGAGGGAGTCCTCGACGACGACCTGACGCAGGTGCTCCAGGCCGGTCGCCTCGACCCAGGGCGCGGTGCGCTGCAGCCGGTCGGCGGTGAACACGTAGAACATCAGGAACCGGTCGATGGTGCCTACCAGCGTCTCGGTGTCGACGTCGGTGAGGAATGGCTCGGCGTGCCGCGGGGTGAAGCCGCCGTTGCCGCCGACGTAGAGATTCCAGCCGTGCTCGGTGGCGATGATGCCGACGTCCTTGCTGCGTGCCTCGGCGCATTCCCGGGCGCAGCCACTGACGCCGAGTTTGATTTTGTGCGGTGCGCGCAGCCCGCGGGAGCGCAGCTCCAGGGCCACCACCAGTTCAGTCGAGTCCTGTACGCCGTACCGGCACCAGGCCTGGCCGACGCAACTCCTGACGGTGCGTAGCGACGTGCCGTCTGCGTGGCCGCTCTCCATCCCGGCGTCGACGAGCCGCTTCCAGATCAGCGGCAGTTGCTCGACCCGGGCGCCGAACAGGTCGATGCGCTGCCCGCCGGTGATCTTTGTGTAGAGCCCGAAGTCCTTGGCCACCTGCCCGATGACGAGGTGCGCCGACGAGCAGCCCGTCGCGGACAACCAGCTTTTGTACACGTGGCGGGCCGGGTCGGCCCAGACGAGCACCTCGAGCCCGTCGCCGACATCGTCCAGGCCAGGCCCGGTGTCGCCCATCGCTGCGACCTCGAGCCCGAGGGCCTTGAGCCGGGTGATCAGCCGCGAGCCGAGATAGCGCGTCGGCCGACCGGTCAGCACATCGGCCAGCACCGCGGCCTGCTCCCAGGCGGGCGCGACGAGGCCGTAGACCTTGCCGCGGTGCTGCGCGCACTCGGTCGCTGGTCAGGCTGTTGGCCCGCTGTCTGCCGGCCCAGTGGAACGGCACGAACACCGTGTCGGCGCGGATCGCGTCGGTGACCTTGGCCGGGAGGTAGGCCTGACCGCGCGCCGTCGACACCCGCACCCGCTCACCCTGGAGCACGCCGAGCGGGTCGCCAGATCCTCGTGCAGCTCGACGTACGCCGTACCGGGCAGCGCCTCGACGCGGCGGGTCTGCGCGCCGCTCTGATACTGCATCGCCACCCGGCCGGCGTGAGCGTCATGGCGCACTGCAGCGCGCAGTAGGGGCAGCTCGTGGCGACCGGCATGCGACCACCGTCGCCGGACGGCGTTCCGCGGACGTGTCCCGCCTGTGTCAGCCGGGTGACGTGGTCCTCAATCGTCCTGGCCGGCCCCGTGCGGTGGGGACCGGATACGGACCGGAAACACCGGGGCAATCTGGGTGCGGGATCGTGCAGGCATGCAGACCAGCGTCGAGGCGCTCCCGCTGGCCGGGTTCACCGTTGCGGTGACCGCTGCCAGACGGCACGAGGAGCTCACCGCGCTGCTCCAGCGCCGCGGCGCCCGCGTCGTGGAGGCGCCGGCGATCCGGATCATCCCGACCGGTGACGACGACGAGTTGCGGGCGGCGACCGAAGGCTGCATCGCCCAGGCACCGGACGTCGTGGTCGCAACGACGGGGATCGGTTTCCGCGGCTGGATGGAGGCCGCCGACGGCTGGGGGCTCGGTGAGCAGCTGCGGGCGCGGTTCGCAGGCGCCGAGCTCCTGACGCGTGGGCCGAAAGCCAAGGGGGCGGTGCGCGCGGCCGGGCTCACCGAGGCTTGGGCCCCCGCCTCGGAATCGACCGACGAGGTCCTCACCCGGCTGCTGGCCGAAGGCGTCGACGGTCGCCGTATCGCCGTGCAGCTGCACGGTGAACCGCTGCCGGATTTCGTCGACACGCTCACCCGGGCCGGCGCGACGGTGCTGCAGGTGCCGGTCTACCGGTGGGTGCCGGCGCAGGACATCCGCCCGTTGCAGCGCCTCGTCGAGCAGATTGCCGTTGGGCAGGTCGATTGCGTGACCTTCACCAGCGCGCCTGCCGTCGCGAGTCTGCTCGCCGTCGCTCGTGACACCGGCCGCGAGGGCGGGCTGCTGGCGGCGTTCCGCGAGGGTGTCCTGGCTGCCTGCGTCGGGCCGGTCACCGCAGCGCCGCTGGAGCGCCTCGGCGTCCCGACGGTGCAACCCGAGCGGTCCCGGCTCGGCGCCTTGGTCCGCACCGTGGTCCAGGAGCTCCCGGTACGTCGTACCAGGGCCGTGCAGGCCGGCCCGCACCAGCTCGCCCTGCGCGGGCACGACGTGCTCGTCGACGGCCGCCCGGTCGCGCTGACGAGCCGCCAGGCCGGGGTCCTGTCGGCCCTGGTCGCGGCCGCCGGCCGGGTGCTGACGCGCAGTGAGCTGCTGGCCCGCGCGTGGTACGACGAGCCGGCCGACGAGCACGCTGTCGAGATGACGGT
>JAYTOZ010000346.1:0-13294 GCA_043747515.1 Frankiales bacterium
GTTCGGGCTCGGTCACGAGACCCTGAGCAAGGCTGCCTGGATCAACGGGGGCAGCCCGACCAACGGCTTCCTCGCCCACGCCCCAAAGGGGCCGTTCGCCAGCTTCTACAACAGCATTGCCGGTGCCGCCTGGGCGGACTGGCTGTTCATGGCAGCACTCGCCGGCATCGGCATCGCGCTGATGCTCGGTGTCACGATGCGCATCGCCGCCGCGTCCGGCGCGGCATTGATGGTCCTGATGTGGAGCGCCGTCCTGCCCCCGGAGAACAACCCGTTCATGGATTACCACCTGATCTACGCCCTCGTCCTCGTCGTCCTCGCCCTCACCGCGGCCGGCAAGACCCTCGGTCTCGGTCGGCGGTGGGAGCGGATTCCGCTCGTCACTCGGCACGGCTTCCTGAAGTAGTCGACAGCACGTCAGGGGCCGGAACCTGATCGTCGGGTTCCGGCCTTCGTCGCGTCCTGGTGATGTGCGCCGTTCAGCTCATGACCGCGGGAGTGTCTGACCGACAGCGGTAGGTCGCAGCCATCCCCCGACATGACGACCAGCCGGCTGGTCGACTGGTGCAAGCACAGCCCCGGCAACCAAGGAGCGTGGGTCGGGTCGAGTGCTCTGCGCAGCAACTGGGGTAGCCGCGGATCGGCCAGCTGGAGACCGGACAGCTCCTTCTCGGTCACCCACCTCAGTGCGTCGTGCTCCAAGGGAGCCCGATTGGATGGTTCGCCGGTCCACTGGTCGATCAGCCAGATGTCCATCTGGAAGTCCGAGCCCTGGACGAGGGCAAAGGGGTCAGCGGTCACTTCAGCGACGATGCCCCAGCTCTTCGCGGAGTTCCCGCGTCAGCGCACGACGCGGTGGCTCCCCCGCCAGCACATGGCCGCCCGGCAAATCCCAGACGTCGGGGTACCACAGACGCTGCGGCGAGCGGCGAGCGGTGAGCGGTGAGCGGTGAACCATCAATGCCCGGCCACGGCGTCGCAGCAAGCCTGCCACCACGAAATGCACCACGTGCGTTGCCGCACCCATCAATCAAGCCTGGCGGACCGGAAACGGTAAAGCAGGAGCCGCTACCGGTGACGTCGCAGACTCCCCGTCGTGGGCCCGAGGGCGTCATCTCTCACGACTCATTCGTGCCGCATCCTCCCCGCCACCGAAGAGGTCAGCTGAGCCATATGACCACCCGCCGGGGGGCCTGCGCCATGCGGGAAGCACCCCGATCAGGACGAGGAAGCCGGCCAGCTTCTTGTCGAGACCGCGCTCTGCGTGTGCATCTGCGGCGTCGTGACGGGTGCCGGCAGCGCCGAGCCCCGTCATAGCCGGGGAGTCGAGTCCACGCTTGCCCGTCGGCGTCGGCGTCGGCGTCGGCGCCGGCGTCGGCGTCGGCGTCGGCGCACCTTCCCAGGGCTGGGAAATTCTTGTCCACAGCGCTGTCCGACGGAGCCTCCCCGCGGTAAACTTCGAACACACGTTCGGACAGGAGGTTGTCATGGTCACCGCTACGCAGGCCACCGCGCCCTGTCTGGTGTCGGCGCAGGTCGCCGAGGTGGAGCAGGCCCTGCGGGCTCTGGTCGCCGCACCGGCTGAGGCAGAGCTCGCCGCCACCGAGGTGGTCCGGCTGCTGGCCCTGCGGGCGTTGTTGGCGACCGCGATCAGCGACCGGCTCAGCATCGTCGAGAACGGCCACGGATGGGCCCGGGACGGCTCGGTCACCCCAGCGGCGTGGCTGCGCCGCGCAGCTGAGCTCAGCCGCGCCGAGGCCAGCGCCAAGCTGCGGCTTTCCCGCCGGCTCCGGGACCTACCACTGGTCCGCGGCGCGCTCGCTGACGCCCAACTCAGCGCTGAGCACGCCCAGGTCCTCGGCGCGCACCTCAGCGCCCTGCCGGCCGACCTACGCGAGGCGCAGGAGCAGCCGTTCATCGACCTGGCGTTGCTGACCGACCCGCACACCCTGGACATCGAGCTGCGCAAACGCTGCCAAGCCCTGCAACCGCTGCCCGCCGACGTCGAGGGCGACCGGCAGCACGCCCAACGCCGGCTCAGCCTGCGGCAGACCTTCGGTGGGATGTGGCAACTGTCCGGGCTGCTCGACCCCGACAGCGGCGAGATCGTGTCCGTTGCGCTCACCGCGCTACGCCGCACCGACCAGCACACCGGTGACCTACGCACCCCCAGTCAACGCGACGCCGACGCGCTGATCCAGCTCGCCCAAGCCTGCCTGGACAGCGGTGCACTGCCCGGCGCCTACCGGGTCAGACCGCACCTGCTCATCACCTGCACCCTGGACAGCCTGCAAGGCAACAACGGGGCGCCCCTGGCCAGCTACCTCACCAGCGGCCAACCCATCCGGCCCAAGACGCTGGCCAAACTCGGCTGCGACGCCACCCTCACCCGGCTCGTGCTGGACCCAGAAGGACGGGTCCTGGACGTCGGCCGCAGCCAACGAACCACCCCCGCCCACATCTGGTGGGCACTGCAGACCACCCACCCCGGCTGCTGGGCCGACGGCTGCGACGAACCCGTCCCACGAACTGAGGCCCACCACGCCCAACCGTGGTCCGAAGGCGGCGACACCAGCCTTGCCAACAGCGTCCTGCTCTGCCGACGCCGCGGCGGTCATCACGACCAAGTCCACCACGGACACGCCATCAAACTCCGCGACGGGCGATGGCTCGGCGCACACGGCTACCTCAAAACCGACCACGACGTGCTCGCCGCATGACACCCACCGCGGCGGCAGCGTGTCGCCGGGAGCCGGCCACGCCGCCCCGGCCCCGACGTACCGCCGCGGCTGGGACGTGCGATCGCTCATACGCCGAGGCTGTGCCCCGCGGGCCGACACGTGGCAGAGCTGCGCCTTCGCCGCAGCTTGGAGGGCGTCGCGGCCGGACGAGCCGGATCAGCCCAGAGCCAACGCGGCGAAGCGCTCCACCACCGGGCGCCAGCAAGCCGCGACTTCGTCCAGCTCGGCCAGGGTGCGGGCCAGCAGCGCCGTCGGATCGAGGCCGGCGTCCCGAACTCCGGCATCGTCCTCGGCGAACCAGCGGGTCACCATGTCCGGCGGGGTCTCGACGTGGAACTGCAGCCCCCAGGCCTGCTCGCCGACGCGGAACGCCTGGTTCGCATAGCGCGGGCTGCTGGCCAGCAGGACGGCGCCCGGGGGCAGCTCGACGACGGCATCCCAGTGCCACTGCACGACCGTCGGAGTGAAGGGCACCGCGGCGAACAGTGCGTCGGCAGCGGACGTGTCGCGCTTGGCGACCAGCCGGGCGCCGAACTCCGGCCCCTCGTCGCCGGGCGCCACGCGGCCACCGGTCGCCTCCGCAAGCAGTTGCGCTCCGAGGCAGATCCCGAGCACCGGGACACCGTCGGCGACAGCAGCACGCAGCAGCTCCTTGACCTGCCGCAGCCAGGGAGCGGACCGGTCGTCGTACGCCTGCTGCGGCCCACCCATGACGACGAGCGCTTCGTGCTCGGTGACCCGGGCCGGCACCAGATCGCCGGCCCAGGGCCGGAGCACGTCGAGCTCGAGCCCGGCGGCGGGCAACCATTCGGCAAGCATGCCCGGGCCCTCCGACTCGGTATGGGTGACGACGAGTGCGCGCCGCACCTACAGCACCGGGAGGTAGCGGCCGAGCTCGAACGGCGTGACCTCCTGGCGATAGGCCGCCCACTCCTCACGCTTATTGCGCAGGAAGAAGTCGAACACGTGCTCCCCGAGCGTCTCGGCGACCAGCTCGCTGCGCTCCATGACCTCGATCGCATCGGCGAGACTGCCTGGCAGCGGGGTGATCCCGAGTGCGCGCCGCTCCCCGTCTGACAGCGACCACACGTCGTCCTCGGCGCCGGCGGGCAGCGGATACTCCTGCTCGATCCCCTTCAGGCCGGCGGCCAGCAATAACGCGAAGCACAGGTAGGGGTTGGTCGCGCTGTCCGGGCTGCGCACCTCGATCCGGGTCGAGTTGCCCTTGGTCGGTTTGTACATCGGCACCCGAACCATCGCGCTGCGGTTGTTCGAGCCCCAGCAGATGTACGGCGGGGCCTCGCCGCCGGAGATCAGCCGCTTGTAGGAATTGACCCACTGGTTGGTCACGGCAGTGATCTCGGCAGCGTGCTTGAGCAGCCCGGCGATGAAGTGCCTGGCCACGGTCGACAGATGCAGCGGGTCGTTGCCGTCGTGGAAGGCGTTGCGGTCACCCTCGAACAGCGACAGGTGCGTATGCATGCCGCTGCCGGGCTGGTCGGAGAACGGCTTGGGCATGAAGGTGGCGTAGACCCCCTGCGACAGGGCCACCTCCTTGATGACGTGCCGGGTTGTCAGGATGTTGTCGGCGGTCGACAGAGCGTCGGCGTAGCGCAGATCGATCTCCTGCTGGCCCGGGGCCACCTCGTGGTGGCTGTACTCCACCGAGATGCCCAGCCGCTCGAGCATCGTGATCGTCGTACGACGGAAATCATGGCTGACGTCATGAGGGGTCAGGTCGAAATAGCCGCCGTCGTCGACGGGCTCGGGGACCTGGCCGCGCGCCGGCAGCGCCTTGAGCAGGAAGAACTCGATCTCGGGATGGGTGTAGAAGGTGAACCCTGCGTCGGCGGCCTTGCCCAGCGCCCGTCGCAGCACGTGCCGCGGGTCGGCCCAGCTCGGCGTGCCGTCCGGCATCGCGATGTCGCAGAACATCCGCGCCGTGCCCGGTGACTCCCCTCGCCAGGGCAGCACCTGAAAGGTTGCCGGATCGGGCTTGGCGAGCATGTCGCTCTCGTGGACCCGGGCGAAGCCCTCGATCGCGGAACCGTCGAAGCCGATCCCCTCAGCGAAGGCACCCTCCAGCTCGGCCGGGGCGATGGCCACCGATTTCAGCGTGCCGAGCACGTCGGTGAACCACAGCCGGACGAACCGGATGTCGCGCTCCTCCAGTGTGCGAAGCACGAACTCCTGCTGCTTGTCCAAATCCGTCGAGCTCCCTGAGTCGCAGGCCTGCGTGGCCCCATGGTCTGAGATGGTCCTGTGCAGCTTCGCACCAGGACGCGTCGAACACATGACGCACCCGCCGACGAACAGCCCGCGGCGGCAAGCGAGCTGCCACCCACCACCCATGCTCGGCACAGGGATCGGGCGGGGCTTGACGGCGGCAACTCAACGGGCGTAGAACTCAACACATGGTGAATTCTGTGCAGGTGCAGCAGCTGCGGGTACAGCGCGGTGGCGAGGAGGTCGTGCGCAACCTCGACTTCGCGCTGGTCGCAGGACAGATCACCGGCCTGCTCGGGCCGAGCGGCTGCGGCAAGACCACCCTGATGCGGGCGCTCGTCGGCGTTCAGCGCGGCGTCCGCGGGACGGTCACCGTGCTCGGTGAACCGGCCGGCAGCCCGACGCTGCGCAGGCGGGTCGGCTATGTGACGCAGACGCCTGCCGTCTACGCAGACCTGACGATCAGGGAGAACCTGAAGTACTTCGCCGCTGTCCTGTCCGCCGATTCGCGTCGCGTCGACGAGGTGCTCGCGCAGGTGTCGCTGGCCGACCGCGCCGGGCAGCTGGTGCAGACGCTGTCCGGCGGTCAGCGGGCCCGGGTCTCACTCGCCACCGCCCTGCTGAGCACTCCCGAGGTGCTCGTGCTCGACGAACCGACCGTCGGGCTCGACCCGGTGCTGCGGCGGGATCTGTGGGCGCTGTTCCGCATCCTCGCCGAGGCCGGAGCGACACTGCTCGTGAGCAGTCACGTCATGGACGAAGCCGCCCGGTGTGACCGGCTGCTGCTGATGCGGGAGGGGCGTTTCGTGGCGGACGATCCGCCGCAGGCGCTGCTGCGACGGACCGGGGCCCGCGACGTGGAGGAGGCGTTCCTGATGATCGCCGAAGCGGCATGAGCGCCCGCGCAACCCTCGCAACGGCGCGCCGGGTCCTCGCCCAGCTCCGGCGCGACCACCGCACGTTGGCGTTGCTGCTGGTGGTTCCGGTCCTGCTGCTGACCCTGCTGTCCTATGTCTACGACGGCCAGCCGCAGGTGTTCGACCGCATCGGTGGCCCACTGCTCGCCCTGTTCCCGTTCACGACGATGTTCCTGGTGACATCGGTAGCCATGCTCCGCGAGCGCAGCGGCGGCACCCTTGAGCGGCTCCTCACCACGCCCCTCGGCCGGGGCGACCTGCTCGTCGGCTACGCGCTCGCCTTCGGCCTGGTCGCCATCCTGCAGACCGCCCTGGCCAGCGGAGTCGCCCTCGGTTTGCTCGGCCTGGACCTGGCTGCGGGCCCCTCCCTGGTCGTCCTGCTCGCAGTCCTTGACGCCCTGCTCGGCATGGCCCTGGGATTGTTCCTGTCCGCCTTCGCGCGCACCGAGTTCCAGGCGGTTCAGTTTCTGCCGGCGTTCGTCCTCCCGCAGCTGCTGCTGTGCGGGCTGTTCGCCGCCCGAGCCACCATGGCCGCCCCGCTGCGCTGGCTGTCCGATGTCTTCCCCCTCACCTACGCCGTCGACGGCATGCAGGAGCTGACCCGGACCGCCGCGGTGACCGGTCACCTCGCCTGGGATCTCGCCGTAGTCGCCGGCGCCTCGGTGCTCTGCCTCGCACTCGGCGCGCTGACCCTCCGGCGCCGTACGTCGTGAGCCGTGGCGGCCGTCGCCCCGGTCAGAGCGACACCCGCGCCGCAGTGCTGGCCGCCGCCCGTGAGGCCTTCGGGATGCAGGGCTACGGCGCAACGTCGGTGCGCGCCGTCGCCCGCACGGCCGGGGTCGATCCGTCCCTCGTCCTGCACTTCTTCGGCAGCAAGGACGGCCTGTTCGCCGCCGCCATCGAGCTGCCCGTCGACCCGGCCGAGGTCGTCGCGGGGCTGCTCGCCGGGGACGTCGACGACCTCGGCGAGCGGATCGTGCGCACCTACCTCGCTGTCTGGGACGCGAGCCCCGGGCAGGGTCCGATGCTCGCCATGCTGCGCAGTGCTGTCTCGCACGAGGACGCCGCCGAGATGTTGCGCGAGCTGCTGCTGCGGGTGATCCTGCGGCCGCTCACGGTCGGCGCCGGTGGCAGCGACCCGGATCTGCGCGCGGCGCTGGTCGCCTCGCAGCTGGTCGGTCTGGCGATCACCCGCTACGTGCTCCGGCTCGAACCCGTCACGTCCGCGTCGGCCGACGAGCTCGCGCCGCTGCTCGGGCCGACGCTGCAGCGCTACCTCACCGGTCAGCTGCCCGGACCGCCCGACGGCCTGCAATCCTGACCGCGGCACCGCCCCGGCCCCGTCCCAGGGAGCACCCGATGACCGTCACCGACGACGCGTTGCGGGCGCAGGTCCTGGCCGAGACCGGCGACGAGTCGGCATGGGCGCCGGCGGCCTTCGACGACCTCGACACAGATGTGCGGCCGAGCATCGCGCGCGTCCAGGCAGAGCCCGCGATCCCGCGGAAGATCAACATCTGGGGCCGTGTCTGTGACAACACAAACGGCACCCAGCGTGAGGTCCTCGGACAGCCGGGTACACCTTGATCGACATCCCTCAACCCTTGGAGACTCCATGCCCCCGGGCCAGCGCACCCCCGTCCAACAGAGCGGCACCTTCGCGATCGGTGGCGACCGAGGAGTCCACCGGCTCGGATACGGCGCGATGCGCATCACCGGCCCGGGCATCTGGGGTGAGCCGGCCGACCGCGACACCGCCAAGGCGGTCCTGCGCAGGGCCGTCGAGCTGGGGGTCGACCTCATCGACACTGCCGACAGCTACGGACCGTTCATCAGTGAGGACCTCATCCGCGAGGCACTGCACCCGTACGGTGACGTGCTCGTCGCGACCAAGGGTGGCCTGACCCGCAGCGGCCCCGATGTGTGGGAGCAGGTCGGCCGGCCGGAATACCTGCGCCAGTGCGTCGAGATGAGCCTGCGCCGGCTCGGTGTCGAGCAACTCGGCCTGTGGCAGCTGCACCGCATCGATGGCCAGGTGCCCGTCGAGGAGTCCCTCGGCGCGGTGAAGGAGCTCCAGCAGGCCGGCAAGATCCAGCACATCGGCCTGTCCGAGGTGACCGTCGCCGAGATCGAGCAGGCCCGCCAGGTCGTCGAGGTCGTCAGCGTGCAGAACCTCTACAACTTATCCAACCGCCAGTCCGAGGAGGTCCTGGACTATTGCGAGGCCAATGGGATCGGCTTCATCCCGTGGTTCCCGGTCGCCGCCGGTGACCTCGCCAAATCCGGTGGTGTCCTCGACACGATCGCGAAGGACCACGAGGCGACGCACGCCCAGCTCGCCCTCGCCTGGCTGTTGCGCAGGTCCCCGGTCATGCTGCCGATCCCGGGGACCGGCTCGGTGGCTCATGTCGAGGAGAACTGCGCAGCCGGCGCTGTCGAGTTGACCGACGACGAGTTCGCCGCGCTGTCAGAGCTGTCGAGCTAGCGCTCGTAGCGGTAGCCGAAGCCCCGGACCGTCGTCAGCCGGTCCGGGGCCTCGCCCGCCTCGCCGAGCTTCTTGCGCAGTGAGGACACGTGCATGTCCAGGGTCTTGGTCGATCCGTACCAGTTCTCGTCCCAGACCTCAGCCATCAAGCGCTCCCGGCTGACCGCGGTCCCAGCCTCCTGCAGCAGCATGGCCAACAGGTCCATCTCTTTCGGCCGCAGGGCCAGCTCGACGTCGTCGACCAGACAGCGGCGGGCCGAGAGGTCGAGCACGACCCGACCGGCGGACAGTCGCACCGGATCGGACTGCCCCGTCGTACGACGGCGCAGGTGTGCCCGCACCCTGGCAAGCAGCTCGGCGAGACGGAACGGTTTGGTGAGGTAGTCGTCGGCCCCGGCGTCGAGCCCGATGACGACGTCGATCTCGCTGTCCCGCGCGGTCAGCACCACCAGCGCCGCGTCGGGCAGCCGCCTGCGCAGTCGCCGGCACAGCTCGACCCCGTCGAGGTCAGGCAAGCCGAGGTCGAGCAGGACCAGATCGGGCAGGCCGTCGGCGAGCCGCTCGGCGTCGCCGCCGGTCGGTGCCAGCAGCACGTCATAGCCCTGCGCGGTGAGCGCCGCGACCAACGACGGGCCGATGTCGGGGTCGTCCTCGACGACCAGCAGCAGGCTCACGGCTGCTCCTCGAAGGCGGGCAGCAAGACGGTCAGCACCGAGCCGGGCCCACCCACGACGAGGCGGCCGCCTTCCGCCTCGGTCAGCGAGCGGGCCAGCGCCAGCCCGATCCCGGTCCCGGAGGCGTCCGCGGAACGCCGGGTGAACGCGCGTTCCGGGTCGGGGCCGAGCCCCGGTCCACCGTCGGTGACGTCGATCGCCAGGCCGGAGCCGGCATGCCGGACGGCCAGCACGACCAGGCCGGCGCCGTGCTGCAGGGCGTTGTCGACCAGCACGTCGACGACCTGCGACAGCGCGGCGTCCGAGCAGGCCGCCTCGGGGAGGTCGTCTTGCAGTTGCACCGTCAAGATCCGGCCGCTGTCCGCGGCGATCTCGTGCCAGCGCTCCCCGGCCGCCTTGACCGCGACCGCCAGGTCGCACCGGCCGCGCTCCGAACCGGTGTCGCGGGCCAGGGCCAGCAGCGAGGTGACCGTCGACTCCAGGCCGTCGAGACGGACCAGCGCGGCCCGCAACGCCTCGTCGCGGTCGGCGCCGGGGTCGAGCAGTGTGCTCTCGATACCGAGCCGCAGCCGGGTGAGCGGGGTCCGCAGCTGGTGAGAGGCGTCGGAGGAAAAGGCGCGCTCCCGCTCGAGCAACGCGCCGAGGCGGCGGGCGGTCTCCTCGAGGGCGGCGCCGGCCGCGTCGGCCTCGACGAGCCCGCTCTTGTGCCCGCGGACGGCGAAGTTGCCCCGGCCGAGGGACTGGGCGTCGGCCGTGAGCTGCTCGAAGGGTTCGGCGAGCGCCGCCGCCCGCCTCGACCCGACGACCCAGGCGACGGCCAGCACGGCCGCGGCCAGGACCGCCATCGCGGCCCAGGTCGCGTAGGTGTGCTCGACGACGTCGGCGTCGGTGCTCGCGGCCCGGACGACGACCCGGGCGCCGTTGTCCTTGCGGAACGGCACCAGCACCACCACCTGGCCGTTCGCAACCTGCCGCAGCGCACCGCTGAGCCGGACGGCCCGGGCCACCGCCGGGTCATTGATCGGGCCACGGCCGGAGAGCCGGTGTCCACGGTCGTCGTACAGCGCCAGTGCGGTGTGCGGCTCGCGGGGCTCGGGCAGCCGCGCACCCGGCCGACCGAGGCTGTCGTTGGGGACCGCGACGAGCACCCGGGATGCCTCGCCCTCGAGCCGACTCTCGGCTGCGCCGCGGTAGAGCAGCGCGACGGCCGCCGCCAGCGGACCGCCGAGCAGCAGCAGGGCGATGGCGACCGTGCCGACGATCGCGGCCCGCACCCGGGCGCGGACGGTGCCGGATGCTGCCACCGCACCACCGTAGGCCGACCTGCCCCGATTGACCGAGTGTTGACCGCCCCGTCGCTAGCGTTCGCCGGTGAGCCTTGACAGCCGACTGTTCCTCGACGTCAACGACTTCCAGCGCGCGACCGGGTGGTTGCACGGTGTCGGCCTGGCCTACGCGAAGCTGCTCGGACCTGGGCTGCTGGCCGGCGTGCTGCTCGCCGGGGTCCTCGTCGGTCGGCGTCGCGGCGCCCCGACCTTGGCGGCAGCCCTCTGGGCCGGCTTGTCCACCTTGGTGGCCGTCGGGCTCAACCAGCCACTTGTGCACACCTTCGACCGGGCCAGGCCGTACGCCGCGCTGCGGCATGTCAGCCTGCTGGGCACCCCCAGCGTGGACGGCAGCTTCCCCAGCGACCACGCGACCCTGGCCGGCGCCGCCCTGGTCGGGCTGCTGTTCGTCGATCGCCGGCTCGGCCTCGCCGCGACCGCCGCCGGGCTGCTGCTCGCCGCCGCCCGGGTCTACGTCGGCGCGCACTACCCCGGTGACGTGCTCGCCGGGCTCATCGTCGGCGGCGTCGTCGCGGGCCTGGGCTGGCTCGTGCTGCGCCATCCTCTGACGGCCCTGGTCGAGCTGCTGGCCCGCACCCGGCTACGCCGGGTCCTGACCGCCGCTTGACGGCTTGCCCGACTACCCTGGCGCACATGGCGCAGCTGCGGATCGGCCTCGCCCAAGTCGACGCCATCGTTGGGGACCTGGTCGGCAATGCCGCGGTCGTCCGCACCTACGCCCAGCACGCCGTGACCGCCGGCTGCCACCTGGCCGTCTTCCCCGAGATGCTCCTCACCGGCTACCCGCCAGAGGATCTCGTGCTGCGTTCGTCGTTCGTGCAGGCCTCCCTCGATACGCTCGAGGCCCTCGCCGCCGACCTGGCACGAGATGGCGCTGGCGAGCTGGCCGTCGTCGTCGGCTACTGCGGCCGCACCGAGACCCCGGCCCCCGCCGTCGGCCGGCCCGCCGGCGAGCCGCAGAATGCCGCCGCGGTGCTGCACCGGGGCCGGGTCGCGGCCCGCTACGCCAAGCACCACCTGCCCAATTACGGCGTCTTCGACGAGTTCCGCTACTTCGTCCGCGGGGACCGCTTCCCCGTCGTACGCGTGCACGGGGTCGATGTCGGCCTCACGATCTGCGAGGACCTGTGGCAGGACGGTGGTCCCGTCGCGGTCGCCCACCAGGCCGGCGTCGGGCTCCTGCTGAGCCTGAACGGCTCACCGTACGAACGCGGTAAGGACGACGCGCGCGGCGCCCTCGCCAGCCGCCGGGCCGTCGAGGCAGGCGCGGCGCTGGCCTACGTCAACCTCGTCGGCGGCCAGGACGAGCTGGTCTTTGATGGTGACTCCCTCGTCGTCGACGCCACCGGCCGGCTGGTCGCCCGCGCCCCGCTGTGGGAGCAGGGCCTGATGGCCGTCGACCTCGACCTGCCGCTCGCGGTCGATGACCGCACCGGCAGCGTCGACGCCGGTGACGGCACCGCCATGACCATCGAGCGGGTCACCCTGTCCACGGCGCCTGTCCCGGCGTACCCGCCGCTCGTGCCGGGCATCGCCGCCGCGCCGAGCGACGAGGCCGAGGTGTGGGGCGCCCTGATCACCGCGACCCGCGACTACGTCACCAAGAACCGCTTCACCTCGGTGGTGCTGGGGCTGTCCGGCGGCATCGACTCCGCGGTCGTCGCGACGATCGCCTGCGACGCCCTCGGGCCCGATGCCGTGCACGTCGTCGGCATGCCGAGCGACTGGAGCTCCGAGCACTCGGTCACCGACGCCGAGGAGCTCGCCACCCGGCAGGGGCTGCACTGGTCGCTGGTGCCGATCGGCAGCGTCGTCGAGGCCTACACCGCGGCCCTCGAGCTGCACGGCCTGGCCCTTGAGAACCTGCAGGCGCGGGTGCGCGGCACGACCCTGATGGCACTGTCGAACCAGCACGGCCACCTCGTGCTGACGACCGGCAACAAGAGCGAGTTGGCGACCGGCTTCTCCACCCTCTACGGCGACAGCGCCGGCGGGTTCGCCCCGATCAAGGACGTGCCCAAGTCGCTCGTGTGGGCGCTGGCCCGGTGGCGCAACACCGTCTCGGAGGTCATCCCGCCCAACAGCATCGACAAGCCGCCCTCGGCCGAGCTCGCCCCCGGGCAACTCGACAGCGACCGGCTCCCGCCGTACGACGTCCTGGATGCGCTGCTGGACGGCTACGTCGAGCGCGATCTGGGCCGGGCGCAGCTGCTCGAGGCGGGCTTCGAGCCGGCGATGGTGGACCGGGTCGTGAAGCTGGTCGACACCGCGGAGTACAAGCGCCGGCAGAACCCGCCCGGGCCGAAGATCACCGGCCGGGCGTTCGGGCGGGACCGGCGACTGCCGATCACCTCCCGGTGGAGCGAGGCGGCCGGCCCGACGCCCGACGTGGTCAGGCCCGAGCAGGCGTCCTGATGCCGGTCAGCACCGCATCGACGACCTCGGGGGCCGGCAGCGGCGGCTCCTCCGGCCGCAGCAGCGAGCGGTAGAGCACTGGCCCGACCAGCAGGTCGATCGTCTGCTCGACGTCGAGGTCGGCGCACAACTCACCGGACTGCATTCCAGCCAGCAGCACCTCGGCGAAACGCCGGCGGCGCGGCGTGATGACCTGCTGGCGGTAGCGCTCGAGCAGGCCGGGGTTGTCGACGGCAGCACCGACCAGGCGCGGCAGTAGCCGGCCGGCCGGCGAGCTCGCGGTTTGCACCGTGGACGCGACCAGCGTGACCAGGTCGTCCCGCAGGCCACCCCGGGCGACCCGGGGGACGATGTCGGACAGGGTCGCGAGCGCGTCGACGACCAACGCCTCCTTGCCGGGGTAACGGCGATAGAGCGTGGCCTTGCCGACCCCGGCGCGGGCAGCGACCGCCTCCATCGTCACGCCGTCGTAGCCGTCTTCGGCCAGCAG
>JAYTOZ010000347.1:0-10787 GCA_043747515.1 Frankiales bacterium
TGGCCCGCATCCCCCGACCTGGGACGACGTTGCCGGTTGAGCTCAGCCCGGACGGCCGCGCCCGCCCGCTCTCCTACCGGCAGACACCGGGCCGGGCCCTGCGGTCCGGAGTGCTGCTGGCGGTCGGCCTCACCGTGCTGGTGCAGGCCTACCGGTGGGTGGTGACCCGCCGGCCCGGGTGACAGCCCGGTGATCCACGCAAGGCCCGAGCACCTGGTCGTCACGGTTGCCAACCACCGGTGGATCACCGGTTCGGTCGGGCCAGGACTGGGTCCTAGCTGCTTCGGGTCTGCGCCGAGGTGGCATAGGTGGGCCGACCTGAGGCGCCAACCGACGCCGGCGGGCGGGGCCGGCCACCGGCGCGCGGCGGGCCGCTCCGGGTGCGGTTGCTCGGCAGCCGGTCGACGTACGCCGGGCGTGGCTTGAGTTCGATGGGCTCACCCGAGGTGGCCAGGGCGCGCACCGCCTCGTGACCGGGGACCACAGACATGGCGCTCGCCTCGACGCCGGCGCGCTCGCGCATCCGCTGGTGCTCGCGGACCTGGTCCGACAGCAGCAGGGACAAAACGGTCCCGCGGGCCCCCGCGCGGGCGGTGCGACCTGAGCGGTGCAGGTAGTCCTTGTGGTCCGCCGGCGGGTCGAAGTGGACGACAAGGTCGACGGCGTCGACGTGGATACCGCGGGCGGCGACGTCGGTCGCGACGAGGACCCGGGCGTGTCCGGTGGTGAAGTTGTCGAGCGCCTTTTTGCGGGCATGTTGGGTGAGATTGCCGTGGATGGCAGCCGCCTCGACGCCGACCTTGCGCAGCTGGGTGGCGAGCCGGTCGGCACCGTGCTTGGTGCGGACGAAGAACAAGGTCCGACCCGGTCGGGTGGCGATCTCGGCTGCCACATCGACCTTGCCGTCGTGGCTGACCGCGAAGACGAGGTGGTCCATCGTGTCGACGGGCGAGGCGGCCGCGGCGACGGCGTGCATCGCCGGGTCCTTGAGGTAGCTGCGGACGAGCTTGTCGACACCCCGGTCGAGCGTCGCGGAGAACAGCAGCCGCTGGCCATCTTTGGGGGTGAGGTCGAGCAGCGCGGTGACCGCCGGCATGAAACCGAGATCGGCCATGTGGTCGGCCTCGTCGAGCACCATCACCTCGACCTGCGACAGGGAGCACTCGCCCTGGTCGATGAGGTCCTGTAGGCGGCCGGGGGTGGCGACCACCAGGTCGGCGCCGCGGCGGAGCTGGTCGATCTGCCGGCCCATCGAGGCGCCACCGTAGATGGCCATCACCTTCAGGTCGACGGTCTGACCGAGCGGGGCGAGGGCGTCGTGCACCTGCTGCGCCAACTCACGGGTCGGGACGAGCACGACAGCGCGCGGGCTGCGTGGCGTCCGGGTCCCACCGAGCAATCGGGTGAGGACCGGCAGCCCGAAGGCGAGCGTCTTACCCGAGCCGGTCTGGCCCCGGCCGAGGACATCGCGCCCGGCGAGCGCATCGGGCAGCGCGCGGGCCTGGATCGCGAACGGCGTCTCCATCCCGCGGCGGGCCAGCGCCGTGACGAGCCGCTCCGGGAGCCCGAGGGCGGCGAAGGTAGGGGTCTCGGCGGTATCGGCGGCGCAGGCGTCGGCGGCCGCGTCCAGGCCGAGCTCGAGGTCACTCCTGACGGCCGGCGCAGTGCTGGTGCGGGAGCCGCCACGGGACTGACCGCGGTTGCGGCCACCGCTGCCGCCGTAGGAGGACGATGAGCGCGACGAGGACGAGGTCGGGCGGGGCGGACGGGTGTAACCGGGCAAGTCAAAAGCTCCTGTACTCGTGCCGGGGCCGCGGGACTGCAACTGCGACGCGGACCGGTCCGGCGGGCGTTCAGCCGGGTTTCGAAGCACGACACACAAGCGACCGTGCGGGCGGCTCGCCCGCAGGAGGAGATCCCATTGAGGCGACCTGGCTGTGAGACTACCTGGCCAGGGCCGCGACACCGGCGACGAAGCGTGTGCGGTGTGTCACCGCGACGTCACCGCAGGCCAACGCTGCGCCCACGACCAATGCCTACGGCCAGCAGCCGGCCGGCGGGGACACGACCCTGGCAGTGCTGGTCGGCCTGTCGATCTTCGCCTTCGGTCTGATCGGGCCGCTGGCGCCCTACCTCATCGAGCAGGACAGCTCACCCTTTACCCGCCACCATGCGGCCGAGGCGCTGAGCTTCCACATCACCCTCGCCGTCGCCGCGGTCGTCTCGGCCGTGTTGCTGTTCGTCCTCATCGGTTTCGCACTGCTCCCGGCGGTGGCGATCGCCGGGGTCGTGTTCGGCGTCATCGCCGCGGTGGCGCCGGACGCAGCGAGTACTACCGCTACCCGCTGACGATCCATCTCGTCAGCTGACACCCTGGTGATCAACAGGACATCGCTGCGGGACACGCCCGGCGAGTCGCGCGTCAATGTCCTGTTGATCACAGAAAGGGGGAGCTAGTCGACCAGGTCGCGGACGACGGCGTCGGCGAGCAGCCGCCCGCGCAGCGTCAGGACCGCCCGGTCGTCGATCAGCTCCAGCAGGCCGCCGGCGTCATGGCGGTGCGCTGCCGCAAGACCGGCCGGTCGGAGCAGGTCCAGCGGGACACCGTCGGCGAGCCGCACCTCCAGGAGCACCCGCTCGACCCGCCGGTCCTCAGCCGTGAGCACTTCCCTGGCCAGAGCGGGGGTCTGACCCGCTGCCAGGCGCTGCGCGTAGGCCGCCGGGTGCTTGGCGTTCCACCACCGCACCCCACCGACGTGGCTGTGCGCACCCGGGCCGGCGCCCCACCAGTCGCCGCCGCGCCAGTAGCCGAGGTTGTGCCGGCAGGGCTCGCCCCAGTTGCTCACCTCGTACCACCCGAGCGGGGCGAGCGAGGCCTCCGCCATCAGGTAACGATCGGCCAGCACGTCGTCGTCGGGCGCCGGCACCTGCCCCTGGGCGACCTGCCGCCCGAGACGGGTGCCTTCCTCGACGATCAGCGCGTACGCCGAGACGTGGGTCGGCCCGGCCGCCAGCGCGGCATCGAGCGAGGCCTGCCAGTCGGCGTCACGCTCCCCCGGCGCGCCGTAGATGAGGTCGAGCGACACCTGCTCGAAACCGACCGCGAACGCCTCGGCGACCGCGGCCTGCGGTCGGCCCGGGGTGTGCGTCCGGTCGAGCGCGGCGAGCACGTGCGGCGCCGCCGACTGCATGCCGAAGCTGATCCTGGTGAAGCCGGCCTCCCGCAGCGCAGCAAGGGATCTCGCGTCGACCGAATCTGGATTGGCCTCGGTCGTGACCTCCGCCCCGGGGGCAAGACCGAGCTCGCTGTCGATCGACTTCAGCAGCAGGGCGAGGTCGGCCGCGGGCAGCAGGGTGGGGGTGCCACCGCCGACGAAGACCGTCTCGACCGGGGGCACCTCGCCGAGGACCCGGCGGGCCAGTTGCAGCTCCTGCACCACTGTCCCGGCGTACGACGCCTGAAGTCCCCCGAGGTCGGTGTAGGTGTTGAAGTCGCAATAGCCGCAGCGGGTGCGGCAGAACGGGACGTGGACATAGACCCCGAACGGCGAGCTTGCGACGACGCCAGCCGGCAGCGCACCGGACGGCGGGACGGGCTCGCCGTCGGGCAGGGCGCTGGGCACGAGGCCAGGTTAGGCGAGCAAGTGCTCTGGCGGCGGCGGTGATCCGGGGCATCGTCGGGGGGTGTCGACGTGGGGCCTGGCGATGGACGCGATCGTGGTCGAGGACCTGGTCAAGACCTGCGGCTGGACCGGGGCGCTGGACGGCGTGTCGCTCACCCTCGCCGAGGGCAGCAAGCTCGGGCTGCTCGGGCCGAACTGCGCCGGCAAGACGACTGCCGTTCGGGCGCTGAGCACCTTGCTGCGACCGGCCGTGGGTGCCACCGGCCCGTGTCCGCCGCCCAGGCCGGTGAGCAGGTCCTGCCGGCGGCCGGGGCGCGCCTGCGGCTGATCGACGCCTCCCCCGGCAGCGCCCGGCTGTAGCGGGCCGACGTTGCCGCGGCCTGCTCGGTGACCGATCTGCTGAGCCGCTTCGGCCGCCCGATCGCCTTCACCTACGCCCCGTGCCGGTAGCCCCTGCCGGCGTCCCAAACCGTCTTCGCCGACGAGCCGGGGAGCGCCGAGATGCCCAGTGCCGGCAGACCGTTCTCGGCGCGGGTCGTCACCGACCTGGCAGGCCGGGGCGGCGTCACCGGTTGGCACCGGCCGGGCGCCTCGCACCTGCTGCTGCTCGATCCGTCGCGGGCCGCCGCGAGCTCGTCCGGACCGCGTACGCCGCGACAGCTGGCGATCTCGCCCACGAGTTCGTGGCCGGCTGCCTGCTGCTGCCGTGATCGGCGGCTACGGTGCCGCGCATGGAGCTTGTCCTGATCCGTCATGCCCTGCCGGTGCGCATCGACGGCACCCACGACGACAGCCCGGCCGATCCGTGGCTTTGCGAGGTCGGCCGCGCGCAGGCCGAGCGGCTCGTCGAGGCGCTGCGGGGCGAGCACGTGACGGCGCTCTACAGCTCACCCGCACTGCGGGCCCAGGAGACCGCCGGACCAGTCGCCAAGGCGTTCGGCTTCGAACCTGTCATCGAGCCGGGGCTGGCGGAGTTCGACACCGCCGAGCGGTCCTACGTCCCGGTGGAGGAGTTGCGGGCGGCTGGAGATCCGCGCTGGGCCCGGCTCCAGCGCGGGGAGTTGTCCAGCGCCGGTGTGGACCCGCTTGCCTTCCGGCGTCGCGTCGTTGCGGCTGTCGAGGCGATCGCGGCGGCGCACCCCGGCGGCCGGGCTGTGCTCGTCATGCATGCCGGGTCGATCAACGCCGCGGCGGGGCACGTCAGCGGCCAGGACAGGCCGATCTGGTTCGCCCCGGCGTACTGCTCGATCTCCCGGATCGCGATGGCGCGGGACGGCCGTCGAGGGCTGGTCAGCCTCAACGAGACCAGCCATGTCCGGGACCTGCTGTCACTCCGGTGAAGGGACGCCTCGCGCGGGTATGTCGTTGCCCATGACACCTCACCCGGTTCCCGCCCGCGCCCTCGTGATCGCCGCCCACCCCGACGACGCCGACTACGGCTGCGGTGGTCTGCTGGCCGGCTGGGCCCGGTCCGGCTGCGAGATCACCGTTGTCTGCGTCACCGACGGCGACTCGGGCGGCTTCGACGACGACGTGGACCGGGCGCAGGTGCCGGTGCTGCGCCGACAGGAGCAGCAGGCAGCCGCCGACGCGCTCGGGGTCAGGCACGTCGTGTTCCTCGGCCGACCGGACGGCTTCGTGACCGTCGATGCCGACCTGCGTCGCGATCTGGCCCGGGTGATCCGGCAGGTGCGACCCGAGGTGGTCGTCACGCACTCCCCGGAGCGCAATTACCGGTTCTACTACCTCTATCACACAGACCATCTCGCGACCGGCTCCGCCGCACTGACAGCTGTCTACCCCGATGCCCGCAACGCGTTTGCCTTTCCGGAACTGCGGTCCGACGAGGGCCTCGAGCCGTGGAAGGTGCCGCAGGTCTGGTTGTTCGGCGACCCGGCGCCCGACCGGGCGGTGGATGTCACGGACACCTTCGACGCCAAGGTGGCGGCCTGCAATGCACACAGCAGCCAGACGCCGATGCTCGACGGCTCGGTGGAGGCCGTGCTCCGTGGCTCGCTCGCCGAGACGGCCCGTGAGCATGGGATGCCCACGGGCCGGCTGGCTGAGGTCTACCGGGTTGTGCTCACGGACTGAGACTCAGTCCCAACTCGCGTCGCCCCAGGAGTTGTCGCTCCAGGCGCTCGATGACCACGCGCTGGACGACCAGGCACTCGAGGACCAGGCACTGGACGACCAGGCGCTGGAGGCCCAGGCGCTCGAGGACCAGTCGCCACCGGCCCAGGCACTGGAGGCCCAGGCGCTGGAGGCCCAGGCGCTCGAGGTCCAGCTGTCGCCGGCCCAGGCCGAGGAGTTCCACTGACCCCCGCTCCAGGCGCCGGCCTGCGCCTCGAGCGCCGCCATCGCCTCGGCGTCGAAGGGCTGGCCGAAGATGTCCATCTCACCGGACAACGTCACGCCGTTGCTGACGAGATGCAGGCTGCCGCGCGACCCCTCCAACGTGCCGGTGCCGGTGCCTTGTGCGGCGAGCTGCGTCGTGCCGGACGGGAGCCGAAGGCCGAGGGCCTTGCTGACCGACAAGACCCCTCGGCCCTGCGCACGGCTGCGTACCCGCAGCAACCTGGTGGAGGCGGCCCGCAGCAGGGCCTTGATCTCGTCCGGAGTCGCGGCAGGTCGCTGCGACAGCAGGAGCGCCGCGGCGCCGGAGGTGAAGGCTGCGGCCTGGCTGGTGCCGCTGCCGCGGAAGAACCTGTCTCCGAGCCTGCCCGTATCGCCGTGCTCGATGTCGATCTGACTGCCTGGCGCCCGCAGGCTCTGCACGTGCGTGCCGGGCGCAACCAGGTCGGGGCGTCGGCTGAAGGTGCCGGTGCTGGAGAAGCTCGGGATCGAGTCGTCGCTCGTACCGACCGTGCCGTTCGTCTCGTCCGCGCCGACCGCGATCACCAGCGGATCGATCGCCGGGTCGGTGAGCCGCCCGTCCTCCCCGCCGCTGTTGCCCGCGCTGGTGACAACCACGATGCCGTGCAGCCAGGCCTGTTCCGCGGCATACGCCAGGGGGTCGATCAGGTAGGACTGTGCGGAGTTGGTGCCGAAGCTGAGGTTCAGCACCCGGATGTTGCGGTCCTCGTCGTGGGCGTGCTGCACCACCCAGTCGATGCCCGCGATGACCTGCGACACGTCGGTGTTGCCGTGCTGGTCGGCGGCCTTGACCGAGACAACCCGCGCGTCCGGGGCGACCCCGAGGAAGTTGGTCACGTCGTCGACCAGGGCCGAGCCCGTCTCGTCAGCAGCCGCCGTGTCGCGGCCGGCGATGATGCCGGCCATGTGCGTGCCGTGCCCAAAGGTGTCCAGTTGGCGGGTCGCGGGGTTCTGGCTCTCCGGGGTGAGGTCGGGGCCGAGGACCACCTTGCCTGGTGTGGCCAGGCCGTCGACCGGTGCGACGCCGGAGTCCAGCACCGCCACGTCAATCCCCTGGCCGGTGTAGCCGCCAGCCCACGCCTGCCGCACCCCCGAGACGGCCTCCTGCGCAGCGAGGGAGTAGTCGTCGGTCTTCGCGCTGTACGCCTCGGTACCTGAGCTCAGCAGCCGCACGACGCCGTTGCCGGTCACGCTCAATACCCCCGGCGCGGACCGCAGGGCATCGGCGGCGCCGGCCGGGAGCCGGGCGCTCAGGCCGTTGATGATGCCCAGCCGGCGCTCGACGTGACCACCGGCGCGGGCGACCCCCGCCGTGGCGAGCCCGAGCCCGCCGGCCGTCGCGCGGACGACATAGCTGCCGGCCCCGCTCGAGCCGGTCGCCGGGGCGGCCGAAGCCGGCATCGTCCCGGCGAACGGGCTGAGCAGCGCGGTGGCCAGGACCGCACCCAGGCCGGCTCGGCGCCGGGCCGGCCGGGCCACCGAGAGCCAGGCGCGGGAGTGCATGGGCCGCGGGCCGGCGGTCGCCGGCCCCGCGTTATCGCGGAACGGCAGCCGGCTCGTCCATGAGCCGTGACCGGTGGGGGACATCGAGCCTCCTCGTCGGGGATCGTGCGTGACCTCTGGATCATCGAGGCAACCCGCGGCCGGCGGCAGAGGCCACCCGGCCCTGACGGTGACCTCCGCTCGGCCCAACGGGGCTGCCTCCCATCCCGTGCTCCAGACGACCGGGTCGGTGCCGATGACCAAGGGGCGACGTGTTGGCACGCCGCTCACCTGGGGGGCCCGATGCAGGAACGCACGACCCCGTGGCGCCTGTCGACAGCCCAGCGAATCGTCGCGCTGTCGTTGCTCCTGCTCGCTGCGGCGCTGACGGCCGCCGTGGGGACGGCGTACCTGCCCACCTATGACAAGGCCCACCCGCACCTGTCCTGGCCGGTCCTGCTCGTCCTGTTCAGCCTGAGCCAGGCGTACGGGTTGGTCCTGCAGGACCAGCGCGAGTCTCGGGTCGTCTTCCTGTCCGAGATCCCCTTCGTGCTCGCGCTCGTCTACAGCAGCCCGACGGACCTCATCGTGGCGCGGGTCCTCGCACCGGCCCTGCTGTACGGCGTGATCCGGCGGATCCGGCCGATCAAGCTCGGCTTCAACCTGGCCCTCGCGGCCTGGGAGGCGTGCGTCGGGCTGCTCGTCGCTGCGCTCCTGCTCGACGGAGGATCACCGGTCGGCACCCTGGGCTGGCTCGCGTTGTTGGCGGCGACCGTGGCCAGCAGCACGACCGCGGCCGTCGTCGTCGAGGTGGCGGTCGCCCTCGCCGACCATCTGCCGCTACGTCCCCGTGTGCTAGGCGGCGTGGTCCGGGCCGCCGGACTCGCCGCTGCGATGGCGGCGACCGTCGGCATCGTGGTCGCCCGCTCGTTGCTCGGCGACCTCGTAATGGCCATCCCGCTGGCCGCCTGTGGCGCGGTCCTGCTCGTTGCCTACCGGGCCTACTCCGCGTTGTTCGACCGGCACCTCAGCCTGGAACGGCTCTACCGCTTCAGCCGGGCCGTCAGCAGCTCGCCGGAGGTCGATGAGGTCCTGTCCAGCGTCATCGTGCAGGCCAAGGAGATGCTGCACGCCGAGGTCGCCGAGGTCGTCTTCGTGCCCGACGACCTGGCGCAGCCCAGCCTGCGGACCTCACTGTCCAGCACCGGTGCGCTGCTGCGCGACGAGGGTCTCACCGGCCCGGCCGGGAGATGGCTGCTCGACCGGGTGGTCCGGCCCGAGAGCAGCCTGCTCATCGCCCGGGACACCAAAGCTGCCGACGAAGTGGCGTATCTGCACGCCCGTGACCTGCGCGAAGTGGTCGTCGTGCCGCTGCGGGGCGAGGTCGGCGTCATCGGCCTGCTGCTCGTAGGCAACCGGCTCGGTGAGATCCGCGGCTTCGACCGCGAAGACGTCCGGCTCGGCGAGACTGTCGCCAACCACGCAGGGATCGCGCTCCGCAACGGCCAACTCATCGGTCAGCTGCGCCACGACGCGCACCACGACAACCTCACCGGGCTGCCGAACCGGGTCCTGCTGCAGCAGCAGGTCGAGCGGGCGCTGGCCATCCTGGTCAGCGATCCCGCGCGCGGCTTCGCGGTCCTTTTGATGGACCTCGACGGCTTCAAGGACGTCAACGACAGCCTTGGCCACCAACAGGGCGACCTCCTGCTCAAGGAGGTGGCGATCAGACTCCAGTCGACGGTCGGCAACCGGGGTCTGGTCGCCCGGCTCGGTGGCGACGAGTTCGCCGTCCTGCTCAACGACTGTCAGCACCTGGAGGCCGCGATGCAACTCGGCCGCGACCTGTTGGCCGCGCTCGAGCAGCCGGTCCCGCTGCAGGAGATCGAGGTCGACATCGCCGCCAGCATCGGGGTAGCCCTCGCCCCTCTGCACGCACATGACGCCTCGAGCGTGCTCAAGCGTGCCGACATGGCGATGTACGCCGCGAAGGCCAACCGTCGCGGCGTGGTCGCCTACGACCGCGAGCTGGACACCTCGAGCCCGCACAAGCTGGCCCTCGTCGGTGAGCTCCGTGCGGCGCTCAGCGCGGACGCCATCGAGATCTTCGTCCAGCCACAGGCCCGGCTGGACACCGGCGAGGTGCGCAGCGTGGAGGTGCTCGCCCGCTGGAACCATCCGGTGCACGGCAGCATCACGCCGGATGAGTTCATCCCGCTCGCGGAGCGCACCGGCCTGATCCGGCCGCTCACCGAAGCGGTCCTGGCGCAGTCGATGGCCGCGGCGGCGACCTGGTGGGCCGCGGGCGTCCCGGTGCGCATCTCGGTGAACCTGTCGGCGCGCTCGCTGCTCGACGACGAGCTCGAGCTTCGGTTGCAGCGTCAGCTGGCGGCATACGGGCTCCCGGCCAGCGCCCTCACCGTCGAGATCACCGAGAGCAGCGTCATGTCCGACCCGCCGAGGACGATCCGGCTGCTGGAGCGGCTGCGGGCCGGCGGGATCCGGCTCTCCGTCGACGACTTCGGGACCGGCTACTCCTCGCTGTCCTACCTACGGCAGCTGCCGATCCACGAGGTGAAGATCGACAAGAGCTTCGTCTCACGGGCCGTCGATGACCCCAACGACCGCGCCATCGTCCGGTCGATCCTGGACCTGGGCGCCAATCTCAACCTGGACGTCGTGGCGGAGGGCGTTGAGACCGAGCGGGTTCGCGACCTGCTCGCCGACCTCGGCTGCGGCGCCATCCAGGGCTACTACCTGGCCCGACCGATGGCGCCGGAGAAGTTGCTGAGTTGGCTGGCCGACTACCAGCCGCACACGGCCACCGCTGCGCGCGCGCTATCAGGGCCCGACACGCTGGACCGGCCGCGCCCGGTCGGCACGCTCGTGCCTGCGCAGACCTCGCTGCCGGGCAGCGACCGGCGCCGCTGACCGTCAGCGCAGCAGTTCGGGCACAACTTCGTCGCGGCCCAGCACGTGCTGGCCGAGGAAGGCCAACACCACCTCGTACCACACGATCGCGTTCTGCGGCGTGAGTACCCAATGGTTTTCGTTCGGGAAGAGCAGGAACCGGTGGGGCATCAGCGCCGGGTCCTCGGCCCGCTCGCACAGGTCCCACCACAGCCGTAGGGCCTCCCCGACCGGCACCCGGTAGTCGCGGTCACCGTGGATGACGAGCATCGGTGTGACGATCGCATCGGCGTGCGCGGCCGGGTCGTTGTCGCGGACCATCTGCGGGCTCATCTCACGGCGCCAGTACCACGCGCTATCGGTCGTCGGGCCGAACTGCTCGAGCGCCCACAGGCT
>JAYTOZ010000348.1:0-6731 GCA_043747515.1 Frankiales bacterium
GGATCAAAGCCCTGCTGCACCGACACCAGACGCAACGCGCCGAGCATGTTCTCGTTGACGATGTCGACAATCCCGGCGGCGGCCGCCTCGGCACTGTCAAGGTCGGTGCTGTCGGCGATCGTCTGGACGGCCGCCCGCGCCGCCGCGGCATTGAGGGTGATCTCGCCACCGGCGAGCCTGCTCGGCAGATAGCCGAGGACGACGTTGGCGTCGGTCACGGTCGGCTCGGTCCCGCCGGCGTCGTACGCCGCTGGTCCGGGGACCGCACCCGCCGATTGCGGCCCGACGCGCAGCGCGCGGGTGAGCGGCGGGACGTGGGCGATCGAGCCGCCGCCGGCACCGACGGTGCGGACGTCGACCGAGGTCGCCCGCACCTTCAGGTGCCCGACCATCGTCTCGCGGCCGACCCGCGGCGTGAGGTCCTGCACGAGCGCGACGTCGGTCGAGGTCCCGCCCATGTCGAAGGTGAGGAAGTCGCGGAAGCCCGCCTGCTCGGCGACCCAGACCGCGCCGGCGACACCGCCGGCCGGCCCGGACAGCAGCAGGCTCACCGGGTTGTCGGTCGCGACCCGGGCGCTGGCCAGCCCGCCGTCGCTGCGCAGCACGTAGAGCGGCCCGTCCACCCCCGCCGCGCGTAGTTTGCCCGACAGGCTGGACAGATAGCGCGACACCTGCGGTTGCACGTAGCTGTTGGCGACCGTGGTGAGGGTGCGCTCGTACTCTCGCATCTCCGGCAGGACCTGGGAGGAGATCGACACCTGGATGCCGGGCATCACCTCAGCCGCGATCTGCGCCACGCGCTGCTCGTGCGCGTCGTTGGCGTAGGAGTTGATGAGCGAGATGGTCAGCGCCTCGATGCCTTGACCAGCCAGGCGGGTCAGCGCGGTGCGGGCGCCGGCTTCATCCAACGGGGTCACCTCGGTGCCGTCGGCGCCGATGCGGCCGACGACCTCGACCGTGTCCTGCAGGTCGGCGAGCGGCTCGGGCTTGGGCCAGATGATCCAGCCGGCCAGGCCGCCGGGGACGAACGATCTGGCGATCTGCAGGACCTGGCGGAACCCGTCGGTCGTCACGAGTCCGACCCGGGCGCCCTTGCCCTCGAGGATCGCATTTGTTGCGATCGTCGTGCCGTGCAGCACCCGTGAGATCTCGCGTAGCTCGACACCAGCCTGCATACAGGCTTTCTCGATGCCGCGCAGTACCCCGATGGATTGATCCTCGGGTGTGGACGGCGTCTTGGTCCGCCAAGTCCGGCCGCTGGTCTCGTCCACGAGCAGGAGGTCGGTGAAGGTTCCCCCGACGTCCACCCCCAGTCGGTAGGTCATTCGCTCTCCTCATGGTGCAGGGCCCGAGTGGGTACCTGGGCCGGTAGGGGTGTGGTGGACGCCATCGTGGCCCCTGGGCTGCTGCGGGGACCGAGCAGCGCGGCGACCGCCGAGTACAGGTGGCTGCGCATGCGGCTCTCGGCCCAGTCGGCGTCGCGCGCACGGACGGCCGCGACCAGCTCGAGGTGGTGCTCGACGCTGCGGTGCATCGCGTCCGCGTCGAAGGCCTGGTAGGTGCGAACCAGAATGGTGCTGTGCACCAGGCCGCCCACCACGGCCCGCAGACTCTGGCTCCCGGACAGCAACAGGTCGTGGAACTCGCGATGGTGGCCGAGGACCCGGTCGAGATCGGGAGGACCGCCCCGCACCGGACGTGCGGCGTCGGCGACGGCACCCGCGAGTCGCTGGAGCTCGGCGACGTCGCAGCGCCCGCGGTCGCGGCGGCGCCACGCGCCGCGACCCCCTCGGCGTGTGTGCGTTGGACGAACACCGTGTCGAGGTCGTGGGCGCTGTGCTCCACCACCCGCGCGCTGCGGTTGGCTGTCAGCTCGACCAGGCCGTCGGCGGCGAGCCGGCGCAAGGCCTCCCGCACCGGCGTCCGGCTGGTTCCCAGCTCGGCCGCCAGCTCGACTTCGCCCAGCCGCCGACGCGGCTCGTGTCGCCCGCTGAGGATGTCGGCCCGCGGGGCATCGGTGACGCGTTCGGTCGAGGTGGGCCCCACGCCCGGCACCCCCTGCCGTCCCAAGAATGTGTGCAAGGTAGGCCCAGATGTCGATGGCGCGCAACGGCCTGAGCGTAGGAATCTCGACGAGTGCATGCAATGCGGGACAGCCCGCCCCGGCCAGTAAGGCGCGCTCCCTCGACAGCGGACCGTTGGAAGGCTGCTTCGCCACCATTGGCGTCTGCGGCCTCTAGGGTCGGGCGATGCAGGACCGGACCGGCTCCCTCGTCGGGTCCTACGCCGGGTACCTGTTGAGCCACGAGCTTGAGGCGCTCTGTGCCGAGCTGGTCGCCGCGATCAGGGCGTCGGTGGCCGACTACGCCGAACTGGCTGCGGTCGGGGACCGTGACCTGCAGGAGTCGTGCCGCAGCAACCTTGAGCAGGCCTTGCTGGAGCTGATCGACCAGCCGCCGCCCGGGGACGGTTCGACGACGCCGCAGTACGAGACTGGCCGTCGTCGCGCCGCCCAGCGGCTGCCTCTCGAGTCGTTGCTGCACAGCTACCGGCTGGGTGGCCGGGTGCTGTGGCAGGGCTTGGTACGACGAGCCAGTTCGCTCGGCTCAGCAGCGGATCACCGGCAGTTGCTCGACGAGGCCGGTGTTGTGTGGGAGGTCATCGACCGGCACTCCTCGATCGTGTCCCGGGCCTACCGGGAGGAGCAGTCCCGGTTGCTCCGACACACCCAGCGCCGACGCGGTGCGCTCCTGGCAGCGGTGCTGGACGGCAACCGGGTGGATGCCGAAGTCGTCCGGGAGGCAGCGGCTGTCCTGGACATGCCGGCCCGTGGTCCCCGCTTTGTGGTCCTGGCAGCCCTTGAGCCGCCGTCGGTGGATCCGATCCGGTCGGCCGACCACGCGCTGGAGGCGCGCGGATTTACCAGCGCGTGGATCACCCAGGCCCGCAGGGAGTGCGGACTCATCGCGCTCCGCCCCGGCCAGCTCCTGCAGGAGGCGCTCGCGGTTCTGGAGCAGAGCGCACTCGGCCGGGTCGCGGCTTCGCCCGTCGTGGACGGCTTCGAGCAGGTGGCGGCGTGCTACCGCCTCGCGGATCTGACCCTGCAGACCCTGCCGGCGGACTTCGCCGGGGTGGCGCGCGTCGCCGAACGGCTTCCGCAGATCCTGCTGGTCAGCAGCCCGGAGGTGACCGGCATCCTGGTCGAGCAGACCCTCGGTCCGGTCCTGGCGCTGCGACCGGCGGAGCGGGACGTGCTGCTGGGCACGCTGGAAGCGCTGCTGGCCTGCGACCGCTCCTACACCGCCGCGGCCCGACGCCTGTACTGCCACCGCAACACCGTCCTCAAGCGCGCCCACCGGCTCGAGGCGTTGACCGGGCTGCGTCTCGGCGAGCCGCACGACCTGCTCCATCTGACGCTGGCCGTGCTCGCCATCCGCATTGGCCAGCAGCCGCCGGCGCGCCCCCCGACCTAGTCGGCGACCGGCTGGCGGTGTGCGCAGCGCACACCAACTCGTGCGCAGAACGGTGCCCTGGTGACCGTGCTCACACCGGCATGTTGCACCGCGCCGGGTTGCCGGGCATGACTTGACCCTCGGTACGTCGTGCCGGGCGATCGAACGGGCGGCAACAGCCGCCGCCTTTCCTGGAGGTCACCGATGTCGTTGTTACGTTGCTGCACCCGGGCGGCGCTGACGCTGCTGACTGCGGGCCTGTTGGCCACGCCGTTCACTGGGTCGGCCACCGCGTCCACCACTGCCGCAAGCGCCGACTTCTTCCAGGCACCGACACCGCTGCCGTACGGCAAGCCGGGACAGCTCATCCGTTCCCTGACCACCTCGGTGAACCTGGGCGCGGGGGCCCCAGCCGTGAACGCGACGACGGTGCTCTACCACTCTCGTACCGCGACGGGCGTTGACGATGCCGTCACCGGGACGGTGCTACAGCCGCGGGCTGTCTGGACAGGTTCCGGCCAAAGGCCAGTGGTGAGCTTCGCGGTCGGCACGCAGGGCCTGGCCCAGGCCTGCGCCCCGTCGAAGCAGCTGGCCGCCGGGACGGAGTACGAGGCCAGCAACATTTCGCTCGCCCTGCAGCAGGGCTGGGACGTCGAGGTCACCGACTACGAGGGGTACACCACCGGGAGTACCCCGACTTATGTTGCCGGGAAGTCCGAGGCGCACACGGTGCTGGATCTCGTGCGGGCCGCCGCGCAGGTTCCCGGCAGCGACGTGACGACCACCTCCCCTTTGACGATCTGGGGCTACTCCCAAGGTGGCGGTGCGTCGGCCTGGGCCACCGTCCTGCAACCTTCCTACGCCAGTGAACTGCACTTGCTCGGCGATGCCTCCGGTGGGGTACCGGCGGACTCTCGGGCCGTGAACGACTCGTTGAACAGTAATGTCGGCGCCGGCTTCCTGATCTACGGCATGATTGGTTCCGCGCAGGCCTTCCCGACGCAGGTGCCGCTCTACGCGCACGCCAATGCCGCCGGCATCAGCGCCTTCGCGTTGGCCAAGACGCAATGCACCACACAATCCTTGACAACTTTCGCCGGTGTGGACTTCTCTAGCTATCTCAATCCTGGCGAGACACTGAACTCGTTTCAGGCGTTGCCCGGGGTCGCGCAGGTGCTGTCAGACAACTCGATCACCTTCAATGCTGCGCTGCCGCAGGTTCCGGTCCTGCAGTACCACGGCGCCGTCGATGAGATTTTGCCGCTTGCCCAGGCCCGGGCGCTGCACAGCACTTGGTGTGCCAAGGGTGTGCGCACCCAGCTGAACCTGTTCGCCAGCGACCACCTCACCACCAACGCCCAGGCCGCCCCGATTGCTGTCAGCTTCCTCGCCGATCGCTTCGCCGGCCGCCCCTACACGCCCAACTGCCTCGTCTGAGTTCGCGGCAGGAGGCAGCCGCCGGGGCGGCGACCCGGACGCACGGTCAGCCCGCCTGAGGGTTGTGAGCCGCCTCGTACGCGCTCGCTGCCTCGTCGTCGTGGGCGGGGTCGCCCGGCCACGTGCTCAGGGAGCGCCAGAGCTGGGCGATGGCACTCGGTTCGAGTCCGTATGGAGCGAAGTCGCTGTCCTGCAGAAGATCGAGCTGACGCATCGCAAGGGCCACGTTGCTTGGCCCAAGCCCCCGGTGGCGGCCAGGGCAAGCCTGGCTACCTCAGCTTGGAACGGCTCAAGCCCGCCATGGGTCGGGTTGGGTCCGGTCATGCCATGGGGACGTCGGGTCCAACGCCGCGGCGGGCAAGCTCAGGGTGGCGGTCTTCCCAGGCTCGCCTCACCGGTCGGGGTAGGTACAGGTCTGACCAAAACTCGATAAGGGCGTCTTGCTCCAGCCACGCTGTCAGGTCACGTTCGGATCCGGCCTCAACGAGAACGGTGCGGTAGGCCAGGCCCCGCCGGTGGGGATCGGCGAAGTCGTACGTCGCAGCAGCGGATGAGTCGAGGTGAAGGGGGAGCCTGTGAACTCCGGTGACCGGCCCCTTCAGGGTTGCGAGTTCGGGGGCCACGACGATGATGCGCAGGGCTCGGCCGCCGGCGGCCGTCCCACGAGCCTGCCCGGTGGAAGTCATAAATTGAGCATGACGCCTCGATGTGTGTACGTCGCGAACGTAGGGCTATCAGTGCGCTGAGACATCGGGCGTCCTGACACAACGCTGGGTCACACCGCGCTCTGACCGCTGGACCCAGTCAACGTCCTTGTGGCTGCTGACGCGCAGTCCGCCAGCCGCGGGGACGCGACCCGGCGCGACGCCGGGCTTGCCGGTAAAGCTCGAAGAGCGAACGGAACCGGGCGGGCCGGCCAGTGATGGTAGCGAGCATCAATGGCAGCCCGAGGGCGTCTGCTTGGACGAAAGCCGGGGCGCCGCCGACACGGGCCCAGATCCGTCGTGGGTTTACACCGGTCAGGGGAGACGCCTTGCCCAGGCTTCGGTGGGCGGTGCCGGCCGGACCAGGTGTCCTTGGGGTGTCGAGGATCCGGAGCAGCAACTCGAATGTCTCGGTGTACAACGGGTCGTCGTCGGTCAGGTCGGGCCAACAGCGGAAGGCTTCGGTGGACGAGCCGCCGCCGACGACCAGGTCGATCCGGCCCTGCGGGGATCAGGTGCAAGGCGGCGACCTGCTGCAAGACCCGGAGCGGCTCGCTGGCCCCGAGCACCGTCACCGCACTGATCAGCCGGGTTGTGCCCGTCCTGGCCGCCGCCGCGGTGAGCAGCATGGGCGCCCCGGGTCGACGTGATCCCGGCGACGCTGCTCGCCGACGCCGTAGCTGTCCAGACCGGCCTGTTGGGTGAGCTCGACCTCGGCCAGCAGGTGCTGCACCCGCTGGACTGGGACCCGTACACCCCGTTGACGGGTCGGTCACTGTCGAGCCGAAACTGTCGACACCGACCTGCTCGATGTCTCCTCATTAAGCCTGGATCCACCGTCAGGCGATCTGTTGGAGGTTTGAGCGGGGTGCGGCGGTCCTGAGCGGTTGAGGATGTGCTTGTCGGCCCGGGCCAGGCTGGCCGGTGGTTTCCACGTGGTGTTCGGGTTGGTCCTGGTTGGATGGGGTGGGTGGGTCAGGCCGCGGCTGGTGGTCCGTGCCGGGCGCCGTCGGCCATCTGCGTCCCGGCCGCTTCCCAGGGCCAGTTGGTCGGTAGGTGCAGCGTGAGTTTGCGGGCGGAGTGACTGAGCCGTCCGGGGACGTTGATCAGTTGGGCGCGGATCGTTCCGGTCGTGGCT
>JAYTOZ010000349.1:0-5355 GCA_043747515.1 Frankiales bacterium
ATGTCGACCAGCACCGTGTGGGCGAAGCTGACCCAACCGTCACCGTCATAGCCACCGACACCGCAGGCGTAACGCCACCGGTTGTCGAAGCAGTACCGCTCGACCGCCTCGCGATCAGACAGGCCCTCCAGCCGCCGCAAGACCATCACCGTCGCGACCACCGACGGCGGGACACTGCGCCGACCCCGGTCACTGAACAGATCCACGAACATCTCATCGGGAAACAGCCCGTCACGCTCGCGATGGAGCACCGAATAGACCGACGATTCCGGGAGCAGCTGCCCGCAGACCCGGCTCACCTCATCGAGAAGATCACCCTGACGTTCCGCCATGCCCAGCGTCATGAACCATCCCCCAGGCAGAAGCCCCTACCAGCAGGGACATTCTCCCGAACCCACGCTCAGGACAGGGGACCGCCACGCGACGAAAAACACCAGCCACCTAGACGAGGTCTGGTTGGCAATCGGGGCTGCGGGGCTGGGAGTTCCCACAACCATCACGCCGGAAGAGCTCCCGCAACCGCTGGCAGCCACCGCGACTGAGATGATCAGGACGCCGCGCTTTGGCATGTAAACCCCCGGTCCGGGCGGGCAGCCCTTGGAAGGGCAGCGTTGCAGCCGGTGGAGGGGCAGCGTTGCAGCCGGGCGCATTGCTCGTCAAGGCTGCAGCACGCCCGCACCAGACTGTGTTTCCGCTGTCGTCGGGCCGGAGCAAGACTGAACGAGAGGTGCCGCTCTCCCATCTCCGCCGGCGTCAACGAGGTGGCTTGGTAATGCCCATTCTCCACCGGCGTGACCGGGACGCACCCGGGCAGCGGAAGCGGATGTTCGACAACGCAGGCCAGTAGCCGCCTGTCCGACTGCGGGGCATCGGAGCGGACGGCTCGGCCGCTGCCCGATGTCGTGGCCTGCTCACTGCGCCGCGTTGCGTCCGGCGGGGTGAGCAGGACGAGGAGGGCAAGGAGTCACAGGGTCTCGGCGAAGCGCTTGATGTCGGCGATGGCTGAGCGGTACACGTCGGGGATAGCCTGGCGGAAGATCATGTCGGCGCCGTGCGTGATGCCGAGGTTGACGCGGCCGGTCACGTTGACGCCAGCAGCGAGCAACGTGCGGTAGTACGCCAGGCCTTCGTCGCGCAGGGGGTCGAGCTCGTTGACGGCGATGACGTGCGGAGGCAGCCCGCGCAGGTCCTCGACGGTGGCGAAGTACGGCCAGCACAGGGGGTTTTCGGCATTGTCGCCCGTGGGGTCGTAGAGCGCGACCAGCAGGTCCATCGTCGCGGTATTGAGGAAGTAGCCCTCGTTCTCGCACAGCGACGGCAGTTCGGCGAGCTTGCGTTCGTGGGCCCAGCCGTAGCCGCCGCTGATGTACGGGACCGTGGCGTACACGCCGTCGATGGCGTCGATGCCGCCGTCGCGCAGGGCCTTCAGCGCGGTTGCCAGGACCAGGTTCGCGCCGCCCGACTCGCCCTGCAGCACGACCTTGCTGATGCCGAGACGGTCACGGTTCTGAGCGATCCAGGCTACGGCCGTCGCGCAGTCGTCGAGTCCGGCCGGGAAGGGGTTGAGCGCTCCCTGTGTCCAAGCGTTGCGGAAGTCGACACCGATCCCGACCATGCCCGCAGCGGCCAGGTCGGTGCGCCACTGGCGGTGCACCTTGTTGTCGGTCGCCAGGATGGTCATGCCGCCACCGTGGACGTACACGATGGATGGGAGCGGACCGCCGATGCCGACCGGCCGGGTTATGTGCAGCACGATGTCATCGCCGGTGGGCCCGCGGAGCGACTCGGTCGCGTGGGTGACGGCTTGCTTGTCGTCGCCGGGGAGGTCGTTGGGCAGTGCGGCGTACAGCCCCTCAAAGGCGGCGTCGGCGCCCCCGACGAACTCTGCGATCGCAGCCTGGCCCGCGGATCGGCCGAACGGCGGCGGAGCGGCCGGCGCGTCCAGCCCGAACGCGGCGAGCGCCGCGAGCAACCGGCGGTCTGTTCGGGGGTCGGAGCGCAGATCCCGGTCGGGATCCGCCAGCCGCCCCTCGCGCTTGGCCCGGACGACCGGGCCTGCTGCTGCTGTCACGATCAACCTCCAGAATTGTCGTCCGAACGTAGGCCCGCTCGATCGGGTGGTCAACGCTGCGGCGCTGCTGCCGGGCAGCCGGTGCCGGCGTTCCGCCTCCACAGGAGGTCGTCCTCCACGCTTCGACGTGGGTCGGGTCGGAGGTCGATCTGCAGTTCGTGTCCGCGTGCGGCCACCTGCTTGCGGACTGGCCGATGGACCGGCGCCAGAACCTCAAGGTCGTGGCGAGTGCGACGAGCATGACCACAGGCGTGAGCGCCGGTCCGCCCGGCGCGATCCGCAAGCAGATAGCCAGCGTCCACGGGCAGTCAGGCAAGGACGACGACCTGCGGCATGTGCGGACGTTGCCCGCCGTACCGCCCACCGAACAGAGCCGGTCTTACGCCCGGCCTTCCCTAGCCCGGTCTGCGGCGGGTGCCGTCCGCCGCAGACCGGGGTGTCCGGCGCCCGGGATGCGCTGGATCTAGCTGTCGTCGCAGGACCACTGCCACAGAGTCACCGCAGCCCGGCTGCAGGCCGTCGACCTGAGAGAACGGGCAGTTGCGCTGGTCAGAGGGTCAGCGCGCCCTTCCGCAGGTCCTGCAGGGTCCTGCCGGGGCCAAAAGGCGCCAGCAGGTCGAGTGTGATGGCCGGAGGGAACATCCCGCCGTGGCACTCTCGGGCGCAACCGCGGCGGCGGTCCGTGCCGGGTGCGCTGATACAACAGCAGAATGTCAGAGAACCGAACGAACGAAGGGACACCGCACGAAGCGGGCACCACGGCTCTCGGGCGCCGCCTCATCAGCAACGCGCTCCGCTACCGGCCGGCGAAGGTGGAGGACACCAAGTTCCTCGCCCCGATGCGCCACGACGCCGACCTGCTCCCGCTCGTCACCAGTCAGCTCCGGGCACTCCTCTCGGGCCTGCACCGCGATGCCCACGTCGAGTACGACATCCAGGGGATGCGCGACGAGGGCACTGACGTCCTCGTCCGCCTGACCGCAGCAAACGCCACCGTCTTCGTCTGCCTCCAGGTGAAGAGCCACCTCGAGCTCGCCGCAGAGGAGCAGGTCAATAGCCTCCGGCTCCAACAGAGCCGTTCCGATGACCACTACGGCGAGAACATCACTTACCTCAACACCCTGGTCCAGATCGGCCCAGGCGAGTCGCACCTGGCGGTGCTGGACGCCGGTCATGCCTGGACCCACGACCCCGACGGCCTGAGCCGTAAACACCTCAGCGAACGCACCGTGCCGGTCGCGCGCAACATCGCCAAGGTGGCCAGCGACCACGTTGCCCCCGCGGGCGGCGGCGACGTGCCTACCGGCTTGACGGCCACCGAGGTCCGAGCCACGGGGAGGCCGTACGCCGCCTCACCCGGCCCGGCCGCGACCGCACCCGGCGGCGCCGGTCGGCTCTTTCCGAAGCAGCTACCTTGCCCGAGCCGCAGCCCCGGGCCGAGCCGGCTCGGCAGCACACTTGGCGATGAGTTGATGGTCGAGCAGTGGGCGGCTGATGTGTGGGTCGACGTCGGCCGCAGCATCGACCCGCGGCTGATCGTCGGTGCCGACTGGTCGGGCCTGGCGGCGGCGTTGGATCGGGCCTCCCGGGCCGGCTACGACGTCCAACAACACCTACCCCGATTGGCCGCCCGGAGCCCGCTACCCGAAGTCCGACCGGCCCGGGCGCTGCACTACCGGCTCGTCGAAGAATGCGAAGCGGCCATCACCCCAGTACCCCAGCGACTGCGGCAAGCCGACGCAGAAACCCAGACGGCAGCTGCCCGCGTGCGCCTCGACGTCGAGGGATGCCGGCTGGACAACCAGTGCGTTACCCGACCGACGGCGCCGGCAGGAGCGGACCAACCCAACCCCGACCGCACTGGCCGGCAGCCCACGCCGGCCACGCCTCCGGCACGACCCGCCGCCCCCGCATGGCGCGGTCCACAGCGTTAAGTCCGCGGCCGCCGTGTCCCGCCGCCTCGAGTCGATGCTCCGTGGTGGTTTAGTCGCCACAACCCAATCTCCCATCGGCGCAGCCCGCAAAGTCCGACAGGGGGGTGGGGGTTTGCGCTTCCGGTGGCGAAGGGTCCAGTTCAAATAGCCGTTCGGCGCAGGGTGTGGGTCGACTCGGCAAATTCGCTCAGGATGCTTCCGCGGCCCGTTTGATGGCTGCCAGTGTCACGGGGATGCCCGTGTGAGCTGACTCGGTGCGGTCAGCGATCTGTGCCTCGGCTTCCTCGCCGAAACGCTCCTTGAACCTGACAATGCCGGCGGGGAGAAATTCCCATGACTCGGTAAGCCGCGTTCCTCCGTCGGATGTCGCGAACGTGTACTCCCAGCGCACCAGGGCATCACCGACAACGAAAGCGAACCTGCGCCCCCGCTCGGCGGCGATGACCTGCGAACGCGTCTCCCACGTCCGCCCGGGGGTCTCGTTGCGGCCGGTGAAGTAGGCGCCGACGCGTGGACCGTCACCCTCGTCCCACCAACAAGCCCTGCAGATCGGGCTCCACTGGCCCATGCGAGTCACATCGGAGACCATGTCGTAGAGCACTTCGGGCAGGCGGCCGACAAAAATGGACTCGCTGTAGCGAAGCGCGGTCACCCTCGGAGTCTTGCACTCTCGCCGTCAGAACGTCGCGGCCTTGAGGCGGATCGCCGTCAGGTGGCAACCCCCGGCGAGGACGTCGCAACAGCACGACCGGCATGCCCTCGAAGGGACCTCGACCGGGTGCGGGGGCATTGGTTGTGAGCACGACCTGTCGGGCTTGCGGCTGGCACAATGGGACATGCGACTGAACGCAACAGGTGACGTCCGGGTGTGGGCGAGGAGTCAGGGTTTTCAGGTCGGCAACGGCGCCGGCTCCCGGCGGCCGTTCTCCAGGCATATCAGGCAGCTGCCGAGGTTCACGCCGCGACACCGGTCCGCCGTCCCGCGCGTAAGGCGCCTGCCAGCGCGAGAAAACAGTCAGTCATGACTGCCGATTCGACGTCGCCTTCGGTGCGCCTCCCCGAGGCTGCCGGACGGGCTTCACGCGACGCCGCAGACCGACCGAATCGACATGCGTCGGCGGCCAAGCAGCCGTCGCCAGCAAGTGTTGTCGACCAGCGTCGGTGACGCCGTTTATGACGCGTCCTTCGTGGTCTGTCTGGATCGTTGATCTGCGGTGGCAATCGGGGCTGACGACACAACCCGGCCTGGCCACCATAATTGGCGACCAGCGGGGCGCATCAGAGGCGCCGGCAACCGGCCGGTAGTTCAGTTGACGATGGACTACTGGGCTCTTAGCTGCAGTAACGTCG
>JAYTOZ010000350.1:0-3481 GCA_043747515.1 Frankiales bacterium
GTCAGCGCACCGATCGTCCAGGCCGCGCCGAGCACCCCGCCGGCGCCGAGCACGAGGCCACGTCGCGTCATCAGTGCACCGTCTCAATGAGTTCGACCAACGACTCCTTGATGCAGGAGGCCAGCACGTCGATGTCGGGCATCGCGTCCCGGTCGGCGTTCAGGCCGTAGAAGACCCCACCGTCGTAGGACGTGAGCCCGATGCTGACCGCCTGACCCTTGGCGAGCGGTACGACGGGATACATCGACAGCATCCGGGCGCCGGCCGCGTAGAGCGGGAACTGCGGTCCCGGGACGTTGGTGACGACGAGATTGAACAGCCGCCGGGTGAAGCTGCTCGCGAGGCGCGCGCCGAGCGCATGGATCGTCGGCGGGGCGAAGCCGGACAGCTGCACGAGCGCGTCGGCGCCGACCGCCGCGCCGCTGTCCTTGTGACCGCGCATGGCAAAGCTGACCTGCTGCAGCCGGATGACCGGGCTGCCCTCCCCGACCGGCAGGTCGACGAAGTACGACGAGACGCGGTTGCCCAGCTCGCCCTTGCCTGCGTCGGCGCGCACGCTCACCGGCACCATCGCCCGAACCGTGGTCGAAGGGCTGACCTTCTCACCACGGGTCAGCAGCCAGCTCCGCAGCGCTCCGGTCACGGTGGCGAGCACGACGTCGTTGACGGTGCCGCCGTGGGCTTTGCGCACCCGCCTGTAGTCGTCGAGCTCGGTGGCCGCCATGCCGAAGCGCCGCTGCTCGCCGATCGCGACGTTGAGCGGGCTGTCCGGGGCGGACCGGGCCACGGTGCGGACGCTGGCCAGGATGCCGCTGGCCAGGGACGCAGCCTTGCCGACCGTCGCCTTGGCGTCGCCGATGGCGGTGCGGGCGGTGTCCACCGCCTGGGTCGGCTTGGCGACCAGGTCGGTCAACGCGGTGGCCATCAGGCGGAGCGGGCCGGGCTCGCCGGCCGGGTGCCAGTCGTCGGGCTGGATCTCCCGCGGGGTCGGCGTGACGTCCAAAATCACCGTGCCGATGTCGACCGCGGCGACGCCGTCGACCATCGCGTGGTGGGTCTTGGTGATGACCGCGACCCGGTCGTGCTCGAGGCCCTCGACCAGGTAGATCTCCCACAGCGGCCGGTTGCGGTCCAGCTGGCGGCTCTGCAGTCGACCGACGAGATCGCGCAACTGCGCGTCGTTGCCGGGCCTGGGCAGCGCGCTACGGCGTACGTGGTAGGCGACGTCGAACTCAGCGTCGTCGACCCAGACCGGGTTGGCCAGCCGGCCGGGCACCCATTTGACCTTTTGCCGGTAGCGGGGGACCAAGCTGATCCGCTGGCAGATGAGCTCGACCAACCGGTCGTAGTCGAAGCCGCCGTCGGGGGAGGCGAACACGCACACGCCGCCGACGTGCATCGCCGTTGTCGGCGTCTCCATGTAGAGGAAGGAGACGTCGAGCGGGTTGAGACGATCGGTCATTGCGCGCTCATGGGATGCATGGTCACACAGAAGTGACCGACGGGTAACTCACGGCCGGCAGCCGCTGGGGCGCGGCGCCGGGACGACCGTCCTGGCGGCGACCGGCGCGGGTCGCGTGCTCAGCGACGAGATCTCGGCGGGGGTCCGCAACCGGGCGAAGCCGCTGCCGAGCACCAGCTGAAGACTGCCCCGGGCGGTGCGCGGCGCATCCACCAGCGTGACGCCGAACACGTGCATGCCGACAAGCTGCGCCGCCGGCAGCGCGCCGGGGCCGTAGGTGACCTGGGACGGTCCGGTCAGGAGCGCATGGGCGTTGCCGGTGCCGGAGACCACGAAGCCGCGGGCCGCCAGCTGGTTGCCGATGTTGCGGCCGAGGCCGTCGCGCTTGGTGCCGTTCAGCAGCAGCAGTCGTACTTCTCGGGGCTGCGGGAGCGCGGCTGGGCTGGGCTGGGCCGGCTGATTGGCCGGGCTGGTCGTGGGGGCGGCCGGGCAGGGCAACAGCGCCACCCGGGCGGCCGCGCCCCGGTCGTCGCGCTGCAGGGCATAGGCCACGGCGCCGCCGCCGGCGAGCAGGACCAGCGCCAGCAGCACCCGGCCGGTACGTCGCCTGGACCGACCGTAGCTCCCGCCGTAGCGCTTGCGGCGACGGACGGGGGCCAGGTCACCGGAGGGGATCCGCACAGCCGGAGCCTAGGCGAGGTCGGGACCGGCGCCCTGTGGCGCGCCCGGATCGGGCAGTGGCATGGTGAAGGTGTCGCGCTGCACCCGTCGACCCTCCTGGAAAGGCTCCCCGTGGACTTCGCTCCCACCGCCAAGGCGCAGGACCTCAAGGCCCGTCTGCAGGCCTTCATGGACGAAAAGGTCTTCCCGGCCGAGGAGCTGTACGAGCAGTACCGCCAGGAGAAGGGGTACGGCGACCACTCCCTGCCGCCGGTCGTCGAGGAGCTCAAGGCCGACGCCCGCAGCCGTGGCTTGTGGAACCTGTTCCTGCCCGATGTCTCCGGGCTGACCAACGTCGAGTACGGCCAACTCGCCGAGATCACCGGCTGGTCGGTGCACATCGCGCCTGAGGCGATCAACTGCGACGCGCCGAACACCGGCAACATGGAGGTGCTGCACATGTTCGGCACCGCCGAGCAGAAGGCGCAGTGGCTCCAGCCCCTGCTCGAAGGCGAGATCCGCTCTGCCTTTGCGATGACCGAGCCGGACGTCGCCTCCTCCGACGCGACCAACATCGCCACCTCCATCGTGCGCGACGGCGACGACTACGTCATCAACGGGCGCAAGTGGTGGATCAGCGGCGCCGCCGACCCGCGGTGCAAGATCATGATCGTGATGGGCAAGACCAATCCAGCCGAGTCGGTGCACCGCCAGCAGTCGATGATTTTGGTGCCGCTGGACACCCCCGGCGTCGAGAACGTCCGGGCGTTGCCGGTCTTCGGCTACCAGGACCAGCACGGTCACAACGAACTGCGCTTCCACGACGTCCGGGTGCCGGCCACGAACCTGATCGCCAACGAGGGCGACGGCTTCATGATCGCCCAAGCCCGGCTCGGGCCCGGCCGGATCCACCACTGCATGCGCTCGATCGGCGTCGCCGAGCGGGCCCTCCAGCTGATGTGCGAGCGGGCCGCCTCGCGGGTGGCCTTCGGCAAGCCGCTGGCTGAGCAGGGCGTCGTCCAGCAGCAGATCGCCGAGTCGCGGATGGAGATCGAACAGGCCCGGCTGCTCACCCTCAAAGCCGCCTGGATGATCGACAACGTCGGGGCACGCGGCGCCCGCACCGAGATCGCCGCCATCAAGGTGATCGCCCCGCGAGTCGCGCTCGCGGTGCTCGACCGGGCGATCCAGGTGCACGGCGGGGGTGGCGTCTCCGACGACTTCCCGCTCGCCCAGATGTGGGCTGGGATGCGCACCCTGCGCCTCGCCGACGGACCGGACGAGGTGCACGTGCGCACCGTTGCGAGGCAGGAGCTGGGCAAGTACGGCGTCCGCGGCTGACCCTGCTGGGTCGCTGGC
>JAYTOZ010000351.1:0-1672 GCA_043747515.1 Frankiales bacterium
CCGGCCCGGCGTACGCCGCGGTCCGGGCACCGATCGCAGAGGGCGGCGGCTACGCCTGGTTCGCCAACCGCGGCATCGGCCGTCCCGTCCCCGAGTCGCTACGGGCAACGACGGACTGGTTCCGGGCTTGGCTCGACAGCGTCGCGCCAGCCAGTCGTCCGGTCGTCCTGGTCGGCTTCAGTGGCGGCGCCGCGTTCGCAGGCGGTCTGCTTCTGGACGACCCGACCCGCTACGCCGGGGCGGCGATCCTGTTCGGGACCCTGCCGTTCGACGCCGGCGTCCCGACCACGCCAGCCCGGCTCGCCGGCGTCCCTGTCGTCGTCGTGCACGGCGAGCAGGACACCGTCATCCCGCGCGAGCTGCTCAACCGGACCTGGCAGTACCTGCTGGGTGAGTCGGGAGCACCAACCATCGCGCAGCAGGACCCGGGCGGTCACGGCATCAGCCTCGCCGCGCTGACGACCGTAGGCCGCTGGCTCAGCGAACGGCTGGACTACCTCGCCCGGCACGCCCGCCCCCAGCCCGGCCCAACCCGCTGGCCGACGACGCCCGGCGGCGTCCTGCCCGCCCGCACCGGCATCCGCCCAGCCGTCAGCTCCGGGATCCCGCAGGAGCAGCGCAGCGACAACGCCCCCGCCGAGCTTCAGGAGCAGCTGTTCACCCGTGTCGCCGCACTGCCCGGCGTCACCACCCGCCAGTCCGTCATCTCCGTCCCCGGCGCCCGCGCCCTCATGCTCACCGGACCCCAGCAGGGCCCGGACGACGCGTTCCTGGTCCCGTCGGCCGGCGAGTTCGCTCACATCCACCCCGGCCCCGACGGCTCGATGCACCTGGCACTGCCGCTGGCCTTGGCCACCGACCTGATCGCCAAGGGCTGGGGTGTCGCCCATCCCCTCGCGGGCGTCCGCCTCACCCCCGGCATGGTCATGCTGTTCGGGCCGCGGGACGCCAACGAGCTCGAGACGGCCTTCGGCATCGTCGCCACGAGTCACGCCTGGGCCGCTGGTCAGCTCACCGAGCGGGTCGCCTGATGGACCTCGGACTGGCCGGCCGCGTCGCGGTGGTCACCGCCGCGTCCAAGGGCCTGGGCCGTGCGACTGCGCTGGCGCTGGCCGCAGAGGGCGTCAAGGTCGTGCTCAACGCCCGCAACAGCGCCGCCCTCCAGGAGATGGCTGCCACGCTCCCGGACGCGGTCGTCGTCGCCGGTGACATCAGCGACCCGTCCCTTCCGGCACGGCTTGTCGACACCGCTGTCGAGCACTGGGGGCGCGTCGACATCGTCATCGGCAACGCTGGTGGCCCACCCACCGGACGCGCCCTGAACGTCACGGACGAGCAGATCCTTGTCGCCGTCAACGCCAACATGCTCGCTTCGGTGCGCCTTGCCCGCGCCGCCGTACCGCACATGCAACGACGGCAGTGGGGACGGGTTGTTTTCATCGCGTCGGCGTCGGTGAAGCAGCCGATCCCTGACCTGGCCCTGTCGAACCTGTCCCGTACCGCGCTGTGGGCCTGGACGAAGACTGCCGCTCAAGACGTGGCCGAGCAGGGCATCACCGTCAATCTGGCCGCGCCCGGCCTGCACGCCACCGACCGGCTCCTCGAACGCGGCGTCACCGGCCGCACCGGCGACCCCACCGACTTCGGTCAGGTCATCGCCTTCCTGTGCTCA
>JAYTOZ010000352.1:0-7882 GCA_043747515.1 Frankiales bacterium
CATCGGCACCCCGACCCCGGGCTGGGTGCCAGAGCCGGCGAAGACCACGCCCTCGACCTTCGGCGCGAGGTTGGTCGGCCGGAACGGTCCGGTCTGGAAAAACGAGTGGGCGCTCGCGAACGGCGCACCCATCGCCATGCCACGGCGCTGCCAGTCGGCGGGGGTGGTGACGTGCTCGACCTCGATCGCTTCGCCGAAGCCGACGTAGCCCATCGATTCGAGGCGGGCCACGCACTCGTCGCGGTAACGCGGGCCGACGACGTCCCAGTCGATGCCCGAGCTCATGTCCGGGGTGGGGAACAGCACGTAGTAGATCTGCTTGCCGTCGGGCGCGAGCGAGGCGTCGCTGCGGGTCGGGTTGGTGACCAACACCGACGGGTCGGCCATCAGCTGCTTGCGGTCGATCAGATCGGTGAACACCTCCCGCCACTGCTTGCCGAAGTGAATGTTGTGATGCGCCGTCTTGGTGTAGGTCGCCGACGAACCGGCCAGCAGCAGAAAACAACTCGGTGAGTAGGTGAGGGTTTTGACCCGGCGCGGCGTCAGCTCCGGCGGCAGCAACTCGCGGTAGGCCACCGGCAGATCCGGGTTGAGCACCACGACATCGGCGAGAATGCGCTCACCGTCGGCGGTCTCGACCCCGACGGCCCGGCCGTTGCTGACCAGCACCCGGGTGACGGTGGTGCCGTAGCGCAACGTCGCGCCGTGCTTCTCGGCCGCGCCGGCCAGCGCCCGCGGCACCGCGTGCATGCCGCCCTTCGGGAAGTACACGCCCGCCACCGAATCCATGTAGGCGATGACGGCGTAGATCGCCAGGGCGTCGTACGGCGACAGCCCGGCGTACATCGACTGGAAGGACATCACCCGCTGGGTGCGGGGGTCTTTCAGGTACTGCCCGACCTTGGGCGCGAGCTTGGCGAAGCCACCGATCGCGGCGAGCCGGGCCAGGTTGGGGGTGACGAGGTCGAACGGCGAGTCGATATTGCGGTCGATGAAGTCCTTCATCTCATAGCGGTAGAGCTTGGAGACGAAGTCGACGTAGCGCAGGTAACCAGCGGCCTCGTCAGGTCCGCAGACCTGCTCGACCTCCGCGGCCATCTCGTGCACGTCGGCCTTGACGTCGAGCACGGAGCCGTCGGGATAGAACGCGCGGTAGAGCGGATCGACTGGCTGGAGCTCCAGCCAGTCCTCGAGCCGCTCGCCGACACAATCGAGGGCGTCGGCGATCAAGTCGGGCATGGTCAGCACGGTCGGGCCGGTGTCGAAGGCGTAGCCGGCGTCCTCGAGCACCCCGTTGCGGCCGCCGGGGACCGCCTCGCGCTCCAGGACGGTGACCTCGCGGCCCGCACCGACCAGCCGCAGGGCGGCGCTCAGACCAGCCAGTCCAGCGCCGACGATCACCACATGGTCGGTCTTGCCGGGGACGGTTCGCACGCCATGAGCCTACCGGCGGGGCCCGTGTTCGGCCGTCTGGCGCCGACCGTCCGCCGGGGCTCAGCGGGTGAGGACCTCGGCGCCCGTCCCGGTGACGACGAGGGTGTGCTCGAACTGCGCCGTGCGCGACCGGTCGGCCGTGACGGCCGTCCAGCCGTCGTCCCACAACTCGTGCTGCCACCCGCCCATCGTGATCATCGGCTCGATGGTGAAGGTCATGCCGGGCAGGAGTTCCTGCCGGGCCGCGGGATTGTCGTAGTGGTAGACCTGCGGGTCGCTGTGGAACGACCGCCCGATCCCGTGGCCGACGAAGGCCCGCACGACGCCGTAGCCGTGCCCCTCCGCATGGCCCTGGATCGCCTTGCCGATGTCACGCACCCGGGCACCGGGCCGGACCGCCGCGATGCCGACCTCCAGGCACTCGCGGGTGACCTCCACGAGCCGGCGCGACGGTTCGTCGACCTCGCCGACGAGGAACGTCGCGTTGGTGTCGCCGTGCACCCCGTCCAGGAAGATGGTGACGTCACAGTTCACGATGTCGCCGTCGGCGAGCGCCGTGGAGTCCGGGATGCCGTGGCAGATGACTTCGTTGATGCTGGTGCACAGCGACTTCGGGAAACCGTTGTAGCCCAGCGGCGAGGGATAGCCGCCGCGTTCGATGCAGGCGGCGTGCACCACCGCGTCGAGCTCGTCGGTGGTCACGCCCGGCCGGACCGCCGCGCCGACCGCCTGCAGCACCTCGGCGGCGGCCCGCCCGGCGACCCGCATGAGGGCCAGGGTGGCGTCGTCTTTCGGCGCGCCCGACTCGCGCTCGCTGGGTCGGCCCCTCGGGTCCAGCGCGTACGACGGGCGGGCAATCCCGGCGGGTACCTCCCGGCGCGGCGACAGCCGGCCGGGGCGGACGTAGGACGAGGCGAGCCGCTCCGCCTCGTCCCGGCGTCGCTGCTCGGCGGCGGCCCGGTCCGGGTCGAGATCGGCCAGCCGGTGGCAACGCTTGTAGCGGCGCCCGCTGCCGCACCAGCATGGGTCGTTGGCCGCGAGGGTCGGTGCAGTCATGGTGGGTCAGCCTAATCCGCCGGGCGGGGTCCTGGCTGGGCCGCTGCCCCGCCCGCCCGGTCCCGCCCGCCGGCCGGTGACCGGTGCCGTTGTCCGGGAGCGGGCACCCCGCGCGAACGGAGGTCAGACGCTGCGGGACGTCGCGGCGACAGCGAGCTCGCCCAGGACCTCGCGGGCCGGCTCGGTCAACGGCGCCGCGGCCAGCGCGGCCAGCGCGTCGTCCATCAGCGTGCCGATGAGCCCCTCGACCCGACCAACCGCACCGGTGTCGGTGAGCACGGTGCGCAGGGCGCTGACGCCGGGCTCACCGAGGTGCGGGTCGCCCAGGTGACGGCGCACGACGGAGGCCTGCGCGGGTGAGGCGGCCTCCATGGCCATCGCGACCAGGGCGGTGCGCTTGCCCTCGCGCAGGTCGTCGCCGGCCGGCTTGCCGGTCTGCGACGGGTCCCCGAACACGCCGAGCACGTCGTCGCGGAGCTGAAACGCCTCGCCGAGCGGCAGTCCGTAGCCCGAGAAGGCGTCAAACACCTCCTGGCCGGCTCCGGCGAGCGCCGCCCCGAGGTGCAGCGGTTTCTCGATCGTGTACTTCGCACTCTTGTAGCGGGCCACCCGCAGTGCCCCCTCGACCGACCCCCCGCCGCGGGCCTGCTCGAGCAGGTCGAGGTACTGCCCACCCATCAATTCGCTGCGCATCGCGTCGTAGACGGCCTTGCCCTCGGCGAGCCGGGGGGCAGCGCTGGTGCAGAGCATCTCGTCGGACCAGGTCAGGCACAGGTCGCCGAGCAGGATCGCAGCGCCCGCGCCGAACACCTCCGGGTCGCCGTGCCAGTCCCTCTCCCGGTGCATCTCGGCGAACCGCCGGTGCACCGACGGCTTGCCGCGCCTGGTATCACTCTGGTCCATCACGTCGTCGTGGATGATCGCGCAGGCCTGGAACAGCTCGAGCGAGGCAGCAGCGACGACCAGCTCGTCGCTGTCGGCGCCGCCGGCACCCAGGTGTCCCCAGAAGCAGAACGCCGGCCGCAACCGCTTGCCACCCGAGATCAACTCGGTGAGGGCATCGGTGAGGGGTACCAGCTCCGGGCTGACCGCGGCGAGTCCCGGTCGCCGCGCGGCCACGAAGGCATCCAGGGCCGCCTGCACCCGCCGGCGGAGCTCGCCACGGTCCAGAGGGCTCATGGCCACGCAATGTAGTGCCCTAGCCTTGTCGTCATGGCCAGCCGCACGATCACCGATCTGCTCGCCGCGGGCGACCGGTTGTTCTCCTTCGAGTTCTTCCCGGCCAAGACCCCCGAGGGCGAACGTCAGCTCTGGCAGGCGATCCGCGAGCTCGAGCCGCTGCGCCCGGCGTTCGTCTCGGTGACCTACGGCGCCGGTGGCTCGACCCGCGACAGCACGGTCGCGATGACCGAGCGGATCGCCACCGACACGACGCTGCTGCCGCTCGCCCACCTCACCGCCGTCAACCACTCGGTCGCCGAGCTGCGACGGATCGTCGGGCAGTACGCCGGGGCAGGAGTCCGCAACGTCCTCGCGCTGCGCGGCGACCCGCCCGGTGATCCGCAGGCCGAGTGGACCAAGCACCCGCAGGGCCTTGCCTACGCTGAGGAGCTGGTCCGTCTGGTCAAGGCCAGCGGGGACTTCTGCGTCGGGGTCGCGGCCTTTCCCGAGAAGCACCCTCGGTCGTCCGACCACGACGGCGACGTGCGGCACTTCGTCCAGAAGTGTCGCGCCGGGGCCGATTTCGCCATCACCCAGATGTTCTTCCGGGCCGAGGACTATCTGCGGCTGCGGGACCGGGTCGCGGCCACCGGCTGCGAGGTGCCGATCCTGCCCGGGATCATGCCCGTCACGAACGTCGCCCAGATCGAGCGCTTCGCGGTGCTGTCGGGCGCCGCCTTCCCGGCGGACCTGGCGGTCCGGCTGCAAGCCGTCAAGGACGACCCGGCTGCGGTTCGATCCATCGGCGTCGAGGTGGCGACCGCGCTGTCCGACCGGCTGCTCGCCGAGGGCGCCCCCGGACTGCACTTCATCACCCTCAACCGGTCGACGGCGACCCGCGAGGTGTGGTCCCGGCTCGGGTTGTCCGCCCGTCCCTAACCGGGCTCGGCGACCGATCGAGGTCGCGCTGCGTCCAACTTCCACACCCATCGTGGCGGCTCCCGTGCACCGCACTGCTCTGCTTGCCGTCCCCGCCGCCGTCGTCGCGGCGTACATCCTGGGCTTACCGCACGGACCGACCGCGGCCGCCACGCCCACCCCTGCCGAGATCGGCGTCGTCGTGGACGGTGTTGGCAGGACCACCGGCGTGCCGGACGTGCTGCGGGTCAACCAACCGGCGGCAACGGGGCGACGCTGCAGGGCGTCGCCTTCTCGCACGAGGACGACGCAGCGCTGCTCGGCAAGGCCCGCGACGCGGCTGACGACGATGCCAAGGCCAAGGAGCGGTACGCCGAACTGTCCGGCAATCGGCTCGGCAACGTGCAGCTGCTGGCCGAGACGACAACGCCGGCACAGCCGGACTTCCGGTCGCAGGACAAGGTCGCCTTCGCCCAGTCGGGGGCGGCTTTCCCGGTCCCGATGGACGCCGGCACCTCGCAGGTGAGCGTGTCGGTGCGTATCCGGTGGTCGCTGGCGCAGCAGGCGCCCTACGGTTGCCGGTCATGAAGCTCGCGCACCGCGTCCACACCTCGGCCTCACCCGCGCAGGTCTGGGAGCTGCTCGGGTCGCCGGAGCGCTGGCCGTCGTTCGACCTGATGCTGCACCGGGTCCGGGGCGCATCCGGCCGGGCCGTTGCGGGTCAGCACCTGCTCGGCATCTCCCGCGGGATGGCGTTGCGCATCCCGGTCGACGTCGTTGAGAGCGTGGCTGAGCAACGGCTCCGGCTGGTGGTGCGCACGGTGCCGGGAGTGACCCAGGAGGAGACCTTTGAGCTCACCCCGGCGGTGCGCGGTGGGTGCGACGTGTCGGTGAGTGTGGTGGTCGACGGGGTGTTTGCCCGCGCGGTGGTGCTGCCGGTGTGGTTCGCGAGCGGGGTCACCGCCCGTCTGCTGGTCGCCCAGGCTGAGCGGCTGGCCCGATCCAGGCGGCGGTCCCGGGGCGTCGCATGACCGGCGACGGACTGTTGCTCCTCGCCCTGGCGGCGTTCGGGGTGGCTCTGCTCGTGCTGGCCGTCGTCACCGCCCGGCGGCCGAGGCAGCAGATTGCCGATCTCGCAGGGTACTTCGACCGGTGGCAGGTGCTGCACGGCGGCTACGACCCCCGGACGGGCAGTGCCTGGTTGCGCGGTTGGCTGACGATGGTGCACGTGATCGCCCGGCCGATCGCCCGGCGAGGCGTCCAGCCCGACGTCGTCACGATCAGCTCGATCTGGCTGGCCGGGCTGGTGCTCGTGCTGTCCGAGACAGGCGGCCGCTGGTGGATCGCGGCCGCCTGGACGATGGTGCTCAGCGGTCTGTTCGACACCCTGGACGGGTGCGTCGCCGTGCTCGAGGACCGCACCACCAGGTGGGGCTATGTCCTGGACAGCGCGGTCGATCGCATCAACGATGCGATCTACCTGCTTGCGGTCGTCGCCGTCGGCTGCCCCGTGCCGCTCGCTGTCGGGCTGGGCTTCGGGTTTTTCTTCCTGGAATACCTGCGCGCCAGGGCAGGCAACGCGGGCGGCGACGAGGTGGGCCGCGTCACGATGGCCGAGCGGCCGACCCGGGTGATTGTCCTGGCCGCGTCGATCCATTTCAGCGGCGTGTTCCTCGGCCTGTCCGACGTCCTGTCGGTCGCCGGGCCGGCGCTGCTGCTGGCGATGACCGCGGTCTCGATCGGCCAGCTCGCGGTCGCGGTGCGCCGGCAGCTGCTCGCCCTACCGGCGAAGACCTGGGGCGATGGCCGACCCGGGTGAAGCCGAGGGCTGGAGATCGCGAGGTCAACGGCCCCGCACGGACGAGGTCCACGGGTGCGATGACCGGACGCTGAGCGCCACCCGGTGCCGCAGCAGTCGCGGTTCCTCGCCCGCGACGTGCTGCCGGCGCGCACCGTCCGGGCCGCTTCACCGCCGACAACCGCCTGACAGCTGCCGGTGACGGCACCTGGTGGGCGCGGCCGGACAACGGCGACGGGAACCGTGACACCTCCGGCTGTTGCCGCCGACCCGCGACGGCGACGTCAGGCCGGACCGATGAGGCCGGCGACGATCTGCGCGGACAGGGTGACGAGCGGCAGACCGCCGCCGGGGTGGGAGGAGCCGCCGACCAGGAACAGCCCCGGCACCGGGGAGCGGTTCGCCGGTCGTAGGAACGCCGCGGCGACACCGTTGCTCGACGTGCCGTAGATCGCCCCACCGACCGCGCCGGTGCGGGCCTCGAGGTCTGCCGGGGTCCGCACCTCCCGCCACAGCAAGCGGTCCCGCACGGGCAGGCCACGCTCGGCCAGCAGGTCCAGCAGATGCTCGGCGTACGCGTCGGCGAGACCGGGTGCGCGCCAGTCGATCGCACCCCGGCCGACACCGTGCCGCGGGGCGTTGACCAGGACGAACCAGGCCTCGTGCCCGTCAGGCCGCACCACCGGGTCGTCGGGGACGCTGAGGTAGATGGTCGGATCGGCCACCGGCCGGGCCGGCGCGCCGAACACCGCGTCGAACTCGGCGTCGTAGTCGGCCGGGAACAGCACGGTGTGGTGCGCGAGGCCGGGGGTCCGCCCCCGCAGCGCGAGCAGCAGCACGAAGCCGGACAGCGAGGGGGTGGCCCGGGCGAGCCGGCGGGATGCGGCCGGTGCGTCGACGAGGTCGCCGTAGACGTGCGCGGCATCGGCGTTGGCGACGACCACGTCGGCCGGCAGCAGCCGTCCGCCGGCGAGGCGCACCCCGTCGACGGCGCCCGCGGCCGTGCTGATTGCGGTCACCCGGGCGTCGAGCAGCACCGAGGCGCCGCGCTCGACGGCCCGGTCGTGGACCGCCTCGCCGAGCCGGCGCAGCCCGCCGGGGATGTACCACCCGCCGTACGCCTGCTCGACGTAGGGGACGGCGGCCAGCGCCGCCGGGGCCCGGCGGGGATCGGACCCGGTGTAGGTGGCGTAGCGGTCGAGGAAGGTGCGCATTCGCGGGTCGCGCAGGTGGCGCCGGCCCAGTGAGCGCAGCGACCGGCCGGGCGCAATCGCGGCGATGTCCCCCGGGTGACGCAGGGCGAGCCGGGCGATGGTCGACGGGCCGTCCAGGGCCGATTCGAGAAACGGCCCCCGGCTGGCCTCCCAGACCCGACGTGCCCTGCCGGTGAATGTCCGCCAGTCGGCGCCGCTGCCCGGGTTCCACGCCTCCAACCGGGCGCAGAAGTCATCGAGATCGTCGGTCGCGTCGAAGGTCGTGCCGTCGGCGAAACGGTAGCGGGCGATCGGGTCGAGC